>ONWJ01000131.1 GCA_900321535.1 uncultured Erysipelotrichaceae bacterium | reverse complement strand
TAGATTTCCTTGAGCGAATCGACCCAGCATTCCCCTACCAGATAGGCATCAGCTTTTTTCTTTCTCGCGGCTTGGGCAAGTTCGGTGAGGACTTCCACGTTTTTGGCGGTGTCGCCGGTGATGGTACCGCCGTGATTGGTGCAGTAATAATATTTGACCGCGTCATAACGGAAGCCGCTGGCGCCTTTTTCGAGCCAGAAATCCTGGATGCGCTTGAATTCTTCGCGCACGAAAGGCTTATCGAAGTTGAGTTCTGGCATCGAAGAATCGAAGTTAGCGACCACATATCCGCCTAATGCAGGCTCATAGAACGTGCCGTCTTCTTCATCTTCAAAATAAGAGAAGTTATCGTAATATGGGCTATCTTCGTTGGCGATATTCTCAATCCAATTCGCGTACCATTTGCTCTTGACGGATGCATGGTTGAACACCATGTCGAGGATGATTTTGATGCCTTGTTTCTTGGCCTCCTCGCATAAGGAGGAGAAATCCGATAAAGTGCCAAATTGAGGGGCGACTGCATAATAATCTTCCACATCGTAATGATGATAGGTGGAAGAAGGATGAATCGGGGTGAGCCAAAGCCCGGAAACGCCGAGCTTTTTGAGATACGGCAATTTGGACTTGATGCCGTTAAGGTCACCGGTTCCATCGCCGTTAGAGTCGCAGAAAGAACCTACGAAAATCTCGTAAAACGCGCTGCCGCCATCATTATCGACTTCCTCGATAACATATCCTCCCTTGCCGCCGCAGGCAGTCAAAGAGGAAACAAGCAAAGGCAAACTAAGAAGCGTAAGAAGGTTTTTTCTATGATTCATAATGGTATCCGATAAATAGGCGAGAGACCCGTAAGAAACGGGTCCTCGCCATCGTAAGAAAGGAGAATGATTATCCTTTGACCGCGCCGCCAGTGACGCCACCGACGTAGTTGCGTTGCAGGATAAGGAAGAGGATCGAAGTCGGCACGGCGACGATGATTGCCGCAGCGCAGAAGTGACCCCAATAGGTACCACGGTTGGTAAGACCCAACATATCGTTGAGCTGAGGGGCAACGGTTGTGACCGAGCCATCGGAGCCGTTTTGGATCTTGCGGAGCAAATACCTGGAAGTAATGAACTCTGCCCATGGGCCCATGAAGGAAGTAAGGATCTGGTAGACGATGATTGGCTTAGCGAGCGGCAACGTGATCTTGTAGAAGATCTGGAAGCGCGTCGCGCCGTCGATCATCGCGGCTTCGTCAATCTGTTTCGAGATGGTGTCGAAGAAGCCTTTGGAGATGTAATATCCCATACCCGCACCACCGGAATAGATGATGATAAGGGCGGCTAAGCTACCAGCTGAAGTATCGAGCAGGTGGAAGACATCGGAGAACAAAGCGTAGAGAACGATAAGTCCTAAGAAGCCAGGGAACATGCCGAGGAGAAGGATGACTCTCATCATGCCAGCACGGGCTTTGAAGCGAAGACGCGAGAACGCATAGGAGGTCGCGAGGACGAACAAAGTCGAGATCAATGCGGTGAGAACGGCCACGATCAAGGTGTAGAAGAAGGAGCCGAGCATCACGCGTCCGCGGTCGATCTTCATGAAGAAGATATAGGCAGATGGCATGTAACGCGTACCATTCCAATACTGGTTATTGAAAAGGTCAACGTAATTGAGGACGCCCCACTGCTCTGGGATGAGCTTGGTCAAACCAGCCGAACCAGACTGGACATTGAAGCTTTGAAGAACGAGCCAAACGATTGGGAGGAGCCAGATGATGGACATCAAGGCAAGAAGGATATAGATGACGACGTTGGAGACAATGCGTCTTGTCTTCAATGAGGCTTCTTTCTTCTTCTTGTTGGTTTGAGACAAAGCAATCTGGTCTTGGGCCGACATATCGGCCGTATAAACAGTGCGTGCCATTATTGGAATGCCTCCTCATTTTTAACAGAGCCCATACGTTTGTACATAATGAGCGAGAAGAACGCGCAGACGACGAACATGAGAACACCGATAACGGAGCCCATCGCATATTCAGGCGTGGTCTTTGCAGCCGTGATTCTGAATAGCCAGGTGATGAGCAAGTCGGTTTGCCCTGCGCTATAGTGCAACATGGCTTTGGTGCCGACACCATCACTACCGCCGGTAAGGAAGTAGATGACGTTGAAGTTATTGATGTTGCCGATGAAGGTGGTGAGCAAGGATGGTCCGGTGACGAAGATGATGTAAGGCATCGTGATCTTCCAGAACTGGGTCCATGCATTGGCACCGTCGATCTGAGCGGATTCATAGAGATCGCCAGGGATGTTCATCAAGATACCGGAGGTAGAGAGCATGGTATATGGGATACCAACCCACATATTGATGACGACGATCATGAATTTGACGAAGGTATAGTTGGAATCAAGCTCGAAGGCTGGGTTCAAACCTGAGCCTTGAATGCTTCCTAAGAATGGAATCGCAAAGCCGAAGGTGTCGTTGAGCCATTTGTTCAACGCACCGTCTGGGGCGAAGAGCAAGCTGATAACGAGCAAGGTGATGAACTGCGGGATGGCGATGGTAAGGACGAAGCACGTTCTCCACAAAGATTTCATCTTGATGCCTTTTTTGTTGATCATAAGGGCCAAGACGATACCCATGATGTAGTTGGAGAAGGTGGCAAGAATCGCCCATACGATGGTCCATCTGAGCAAGATACCGAAGGTTTCTAAGAATTCACCCCCGTTAGCACCCATGCCGAAGACGTCTTTCCAGGCGCCCATATCCCAATTGAAGAGATAGGCGGTATGCGTAGAGTTCCAGTTGGTGAAGGCGATGGCGATGGAGAAGACAAGCGGAATGACGCAGGTAAGCAAAGCGCCAAGCGTTGGAAGGGTCAAGACGGTGACCGCGAATTTCTCATCGAGGTATTGTTTGGCTTGCTTCTTGAATCCGAGGACTTGTCCATGGAAGGCATATTCGTCCATGAGCTTGCCAAGAGGATCGAAGCGCTCTGCTGCCCTATTCAAATAAGCGATCTTCTCATCTTCGGAAGAATAGTTAGCCTTCGCGAAGCGATAGTAACGATAGAGCACGTTGGCGTGATAATCGTCCACCAAATAGACGGTTTTCACGTGAGCGATGAAGTCTTTTTGACCTTTTTCGAAGAGGACTGCGTTCTCTTGATATTGGGTCAAGCAATCGCGGATGCCTTTGGCGCAGGCTTTGGCCCCGTCAAGGTTATCGGCGACGAATTCATCGAGGAAGATTTTCTCTTTCTCGTTGGCGCGGCGGATGGCCTCAAGTCGAGCTTCATCATCCGCATTGGATCTTAAGATTTCAGCTAAAAGCTTAGAAACTTTAAGACCGACCGGGAGAGAGACTTCGAAGAAACCGACGACGCGAGAGAGCAACTCTTTGGCTTTTGGTTTCTTGTGATGATCGATCGGGGCGATGCCGTTGCGTTTGGAGACTTCATCATCGGCGTAGGCGGCTTTGAGAAGATTGACTTCATCGCCTAAGCAGCGAAGGGTCGCCTTGGAATCGCGAACGACCGAATGATAATTGTTGTATTTGTCATAAGTATGACGGAACTTGAGAAGTTGGATCTCAAGCTCATTTTTGACCACATCGATGCCGGTGCGTGGTTTGCGTTTGACAAGTTCCCAGTTGAGGAAATCGGCAAAAACGGATGCCCATTTGCCAGCGCGGACCTTTTCGGCCCATCTCTTGTAGCCTTTGTAGAAGCCATTCTTGATGCCGTCAATGCAACGGATGAAGATATTTGGCTTTCTTTCAGGGACGCGTTTGAAGTCCACATAGGAGATATAACGGGCGGATAGCTCGCTATAACCATATTTATCGCGCATGAGGCGATAGACTTTGCCATGGCCGCATTTGGTGAGGTCTTCATCAAAGGAGGCGTTATGGGTTAAAGCGTCGATCGCGTCTTCGCGGGCTCTTCTGAAGTCGAGCTCATGGATGATCTGATAGTTGTCATAGACCGCTTGGATACCTTTGAGGTAAACAAAGATATAAGCGACAATGATGATGATCGCCATGATACCGAGAACCAGGCGGATATGGGAAGATCTCTTGACCGCATCGAGGCTGAATAAGCCAGCGATGGAGGAGACGCCCGATAACGCCATGTAAGCGATGAAGAGCAATTCGACGGCAAGGAAGATGATGCCATC
>ONWJ01000106.1 GCA_900321535.1 uncultured Erysipelotrichaceae bacterium | reverse complement strand
TTGTCCACTACGCCTGGCGCTTTCTTTCAACTCTTGGATATGGTCATAAATATCGCCCGTGGTAAACGAACATGGATTTGATGAATTGCGAGCTTTCGCTGCCGAATACTTTTTTGTCTTTTTCAACTGAATCGAATCTAGTCTAGCTTTGTAGTAATACCAAATAAGATGGTCAAACCCGTTTCGGGATAGAGATTCACCAGTGCAACTGATAATTTTTCCAATGCACTTATAATAACTTGAGTAACTCGTAGGGTCATAATCACCAAGATGATACTTTTTGATATAAATAGGAAGCGCTTTATTTAAAACGTTATCGTAAATTGAGAAGTTATCTCTTCGAGGATCGTTTTCTTCGAATAGATAAAAACACGCATAGTGAGCAAACTTGCTGGCAAAGGAAAGGTTCGTCCTTGCTTTATGTTCATCATCTACATTCGTGGTGAGTGCAGCTACATATTCGATAAACTGTAGGCCTGTGTCGATGTCCGACAGTATTTCTTTCAACGAATGAACTCGAGACATTATTCTTTCTGTGAGCTGCTTCCTGCCGACACCATCGGAATTGATATGGGTGCTATTCTCTTTATCTATGGCTGTTACTGCATGACTTATGATGTCTTCTAATTCGTCATATTTATTATTTTCAAGCGCAACTTTTAGTCGCGTCATCCAATACGCAGTCGAACCGGAATAATCTTCCTCTCCGTTCTTTTTATATGTCGGCATTGCATTGACATCGCCTGATTTAGCATAACCCGAATCGGTCATAATCATCGCTTCGACTCTTGCGATATTATCAGTAGTCAGTTTGACGATTTGCATGCCTTCGAATTCTTCGGTGGCAAGAAGATATTTATTCTTTAGTTCTTGTTCTTCTCTAAGACTCATAAAAGTACTTTCTACTACATATTCTTTAATAGCGTGGAAGCCTTGGAAATATAAAACTTAATCGACTCAAACAACGATTCATAATCATTTCCCGCTTTACTCACATCATAATATTGATAAATAGAACAATATTTATCAGTAATGTAAGCATCATATTTTTTGCCTTTTCTTGGCTTCATGGTTGTTTGATTGCCAAAGATAGTTTTGTTTTTATCTTTGTCATAAGAGTCATCGAACCATTCATTTTTAAGGCTCTCATAAATGTTATCCGCAGTGATTTTTTCGACATGAATATTCTTCTCAGCAACAATTCTGAATTGATCACCTTCGATTTGAACGCCAAGCAAATTATATGGGGTATCATCATTCGTCCAATTGCTAAACCGTATATCTAACGTTGTCTTTCCGTTGTGAAAGCTTTGCCCAATGATCAGCCAATACCCTTCCGGCTTCAATTCTTCCAGCTCATTTTTACGGTCTTTAACATAATTAATAAATTGCGACCCTTTATGCTTTTTGAATATATCCGCGATTCTTAAAGCATTTAAACTTTCATAGTCGCAATCGTAGGTTAAACAATTTTTATGTTTATTGATGTTCGCATCTAATATTAAATTGATGCACTTCAAAATTTGGCAATACTCCTCTATTTGATCAAAATGATTTTTGATTATGCCCGATGTGCTTTGTGTTGCTATTTCAAGAATCTTATTTGCTATTTCTTCATAGTTAACATAAGACCACTTACCAGATAACTTTTTAAAATCAAAACCATCAGGTTTTTCCAAATCCAAAATGCATGGACCAATTCCAGTTAAAACACCATGTAAGAATGAACTATCGCCTAGGTTCACTGTATATTTTTCAAGTTGATTAACTGTTGGTAATGCCTTGATTTTGTTTTCGATTACAATGTGCTGCTTTTCCCCGTTATTATCTTCGAGCCAAATTAAAATATCTCTATTTTTATCCTCTCTCCTAGCCCAAATATTCTCGCCATCCTTGTAATTAGCTATTTCAAAAGAAGGGATGAACACCTTGATAAAGTTTTTATCATTTTCTATAAGCCAAGCCCAGACATTAGAATGGAAAAGCTCCTTCGATCCGAGCGACATCTGGTAAATCATGGAATTCTTCAAATAGTTGACCGCTGCATCGTAGTCCATCGTGCACTCCTTCTTCAAAAAGAGGGGCAAAAACCCTCTCAATACGATTATATTCTTCTATTTCCGATTCTAGAAACTCTAGTCCCAAGCAATTCGGCTCTTCCGCCATTCATTTTGTAAAGTCTATTGCCTGTCCATTGTGGCCTTCCGTCAAAATATACGATTAAAATCTCATCGTTTGGCATTAGTCTATCCTGCGCATTAAAAGCAGATTCATTATTACC
>ONWJ01000215.1 GCA_900321535.1 uncultured Erysipelotrichaceae bacterium | reverse complement strand
GAAGCGCCTTTTACGAAATAGGAGGTAACGTCTTTCCCTTTGGAGGAGACGACGATCGTGCCGAATCTGATCTCGCTTGGGTCACGCGGGGTAGGAAGTCCGCCCATGGTTTCAGGGCAAACGAAAATAAGATCATAATAATTCGCGAGGCGATCGATGAGATCAGGCATCGCGTTGTCTTTCCCGTCATAACGGGTTTTCTCGCCAGCAAGACAAGCGGATACTAACAATTTTTCCATAAAAACAAGCGGAGGATATTTCCGCGATTATCATAGACTAAAGTGCCCTTGTTTGCTACAAATCCTTTCATGAATGAAAGAAAAAGAAGTTAGATAACCTCTAACTTCAATTGACCCGCAATCCTGGATCGATATATTGGTCTAGCAAAGGCTCTTTCTTTAACGGAACCTTGGGATTGAAAATCCGTTGGAACGCTTGCTTCAGTTGCTTCTTGCTATCTTTGTCTAACCCGAATTTGGTGTCGCAACGAAGGTCATACCACATCGACCAATAAGAACGCGTTTTGGACTTATAGAAACAGGAAAAGAGGTCGGTTTTGCCATGCTTTTCCAAAAATAAGCGAATGGAAGCGAAACAGGCCAAATGATAGGCCGTGCGGTTGATGCGTGGTTTTCTGACCGCGGTAGCCATCCCGACTTGATGATAGTTATAGAGTATCTTTGGGGTGTAATAGACGTTACTAGCGTTAGCAAAAAGCATCGCGTTATAGAAGACATCTTCAAAGCATGTGTCTTTGCCGACGATCCCATAATCAGGAACGCTTTCTAGCAAGGATTTCTTGAAAACCTTGGTCCAAAGGAAGCCGCGGATATAAGAATCCTGAAGCAATCCTAGAAATGCTTGTTTGTTGTCTCTATTTCCTTCTTTGGCGGTGAAGGCGTTTTTATGTCCGCCTTTTTTCTTCTTGACGTAGAAAGAGAAAGCGAGGATATCGCAGTCTTCTTTTTTCAAAAGCTCATGAACTTCCTTCAATGCGCCTTGAGGCAAGGTGTCATCGGAATCGATGAAGCCAACATGATCGTTTTTGGCTTCTTTGATGCCAAGCAAGCGGATGCGGAAGGCTCCATAATGAATCTTGGGGTAAACCAGTTTCACGCAGCCGTATTTCTCTTGGTATTGTTTGCCTAGCGCGTAGGTTTCATCTTCCTCGGCTCCATCGAAGCAAAGGATCACTTCGTCATCTTTCTCTCTTCCTTCTTGGGCGAAAAAAGAGTCTAGGCACTGCCCAAGAGTAGAAAGGCAATGATAAACCGGAATGATATAAGAGATGCCCATAAAGAAATCCTACCACGAATGGGCTCCTTGAAGTAGGGGGACCTATTAGAATCGCTATTTCAAGAAGTGCAAAAGAAGAATAGAAATTCTTCCTTGCCCTAAGAAGGCATAATTGGGGATAATTAGCCAAAGCATGTGGGGTATTCAAAATGCCAGAATTTGAAACGAATGTACAAGTGTTGAAATACAAAGTCCTTAAGGAGATCGCCAAAGGCTGCTTTGAAGATACCCTTCAAGATGATTATTACAAAATCCCTAAGCGCATTGTTCCAGGCCCAAAGCCTACGATGCGATGCTGTATTTATCATGAACGCGCGATTGTGAAGAAGCGTATGAAACTCGCGCTTGGTGGCAATCCTGACATCCATAATGTCATCGAAGTCATCAAAATCGCCTGCGATGAATGCCCGCTTGGCGGATATGAAGTCACCAATCGCTGCCGTGGTTGCATCGCCCATCGCTGCGAGAAAGTTTGCCATCGCGGGGCTATCCATTTCGATCCACGTACCCGCACGGCCTATATCGATAATGATCTCTGCGTCAACTGCGGCAGCTGTGCGAAAGCCTGTCAATATAACGCGATCATCAATAACATCCGTCCTTGCGTCCAAGCTTGCAAAGTCAAAGCCATCGCCATGGACCAAGATGATGCCGCCGCAATCGATGATGAAAAATGCGTCCAATGCGGCGCCTGCGTCTATCAATGCCCCTTCGGCGCCATCATGGACAAATCCTTCATCAAAGATGCGATCGAATTGCTGAAGAATTCTCAAAAAACCAACGAATTCCCAGTGTTCGCCATCGTGGCCCCTTCGGTTGCCTCGCAGTTTAAAGGCGTGAAGCTTGGCCAAGTCGTCTCGGCGATTGAAGGGCTTGGCTTTGCCCGTGTCTTCGAAGCTGCTTTAGGCGCGGACATGGTTAGCTACGCCGAAGCCAAGGAGCTTGAAGAAAAAGGATTCCTTACTTCCTCTTGCTGCCCAACATTCGTCTCTTACGTGAAGAAGAACTATCCAACATTAGCGGAACATATCTCCCATAATCTTTCCCCGAT
>ONWJ01000264.1 GCA_900321535.1 uncultured Erysipelotrichaceae bacterium | reverse complement strand
ATCCTTGGGACGCCGTATTTGGTGCCCTGGCGCCAGACGGTTTCGGTTTGTGGCTCGACACCGTTTTTGGAGTCGAGGACTGTGACCGCGCCGTCTAAGACACGGAGGGAGCGTTCAACTTCGACGGTGAAGTCGACGTGCCCCGGGGTGTCGATGATGTTGAAGCGGTTGCCCTTCCAGAAGCAAGTCGTGGCAGACGAGGTGATCGTGATGCCGCGCTCCTGCTCTTGAACCATCCAGTCCATGGTCGCTTGACCTTCATGGACCTCGCCGATTTTGTGGGTGCGGCCGGTGTAGAAGAGAATACGTTCAGAAGTCGTGGTTTTACCGGCATCGATGTGGGCCATGATACCGATGTTACGAGTATGGGGAAGATCGTAGCTTTCAGCTTCCTTGATGTTAATTTCGTTTTCGGCCATCTTGAATACTCCTTATTACCAACGGTAATGGGCGTAAGCTTTGTTGGCTTCGGCCATTTTGTGGGTGTCTTGTTTCTTCTTGACGGAAGCGCCGGTGCCGTTTGCGGCATCGATGATCTCGCCTGCGAGCTTTTCTTCCATGGTCTTCTCACCACGGAGGCGGGAATAGTTGACCAACCAGCGGAGTCCGAGGGTTTGCTTGCGCTCCTTGGAGACTTCGACTGGAACCTGGTAGTTAGCAGCGCCGATGCGGCGAACCTTCAATTCGACTTCCGGCATGATGTTGGCGATCGCAGTCGCGAAGACGTCGATGGCAGGTTTGCCGGTTTTCTCTTCGATTTGCTTGAAGGCTTTGTAAATGATGGTTTGGGCGGTGCCGCGTTTGCCATCATACATAACGCGGTTGATGAGGCGGGTGACGAGCTTGCTGTTATACACTGGATCTGGCAAGACGTCGCGTTTTTCAACAGAACCTTTACGTGGCATGTTTCATTCCTCCTTCTTATTCACCCTTCTTTGGCTTCTTGGTGCCATAGAGGGATCTGCCCTGGCGGCGCTTGTCGATACCGGCGCAGTCAAGGGTTCCACGGATGATGTGGTAACGAACACCTGGAAGATCTTTGACACGACCGCCACGGATCATGACCGTGGAGTGTTCTTGAAGGTTGTGTCCTTCACCACCGATGTAGGCGGTGACTTCGAATCCGTTGGATAAACGGACACGGGCGTATTTGCGAAGCGCGGAGTTCGGCTTCTTTGGGGTCATGGTGCCGACACGGGTGCAGACGCCGCGCTTTTGGGCGGAAGCCTGGTCGGAACCACGCTTGGTTAGGGAATTCCAACGTCTCCCAAGAGCTGGGGTTTTGGATTTCTTGGCCGCGGAATGACGGCCCTGCCTAACGAGTTGGTTAATGGTTGGCATGTTTGTCTCCTTTAATAACACGTTTCCCGATGTATCAGAATCGGGTTTTGGTACGATGCGAAGGAAATGTTTCGCTCGTGCGACAAGCGGAAGTTTACGCGCGTATATAGGGGCGTGTCAACACATTTTTTCGACTTTTTTTCAGGCTTTTGATACACCGGGAAAGGTGGACTTGAAAACCACGTGTTTTCGCATGAAAGAATAACGAAAAAATAATGGGTATATATTTATATAAGATAAAGAATAACCCGTCCCAACTTTCTGCAAGGGGACGGTTTTGCTGATAAGGCTACTGCTCGATTTCTTTCTTCAGGTTCTCAAGGTATTCTTTCGCCCCGAAATAACCGGCAAGGATCGCGTTGTAGTAATAATATGCAGCGGCTTCCAAATCCTGTTCCTGACCGAAGGATTCCGGATCCTTCTCAAGGATCATGCCGAGGCGGAAGATCGCCCATGGATTGCCAAGATCGGCCGCCTTGGTGAGATATTCCCACGCCTTCGCGGGGTCTTTTGGATACCCGCTGGTGCCGAATTGATAGGCCGGAGCCTTGCGCGCGACGCAAACCACGCTGCCGCGGGCTTCGCCTTCTTCATAATAATCATGCGCGCGGTGCCCGATTTCGGTGCTGCCTCTGATATCGCCAAGCAAACCTGTCGCGGTCGCGGCCTCTGCATAATAGTCTGGATGATTCTCATAATCGTATTTCCCAGACTCTGGGAGGATTTCCTCGAAGATCTGCGCCGCTTTTTCCTTGTCGACAGGAACGCCTTGCCCACGGTAATAGCAAACTGCGAGATTCACCGCCGAGCGGATATCGCCGGCCTCGTAGCCTTCTTTGGCCACCGCAAGTCTCTCTTCGAGCTGTTTCTTGTTGTCATAGGCATCATATAAATAACCATAGAACGCGGGGTCACCGGTCTCTTCGAGTTTGGTGCGGATGAAGAGGACATTCTCTTCGCGAGTTCTCTTTTGATAAGCCTCAGGATGCTTATAAAGGCTTGCGGCGAAATCGTTCTTCCATTGGCAAATCCGATAGAGATCGCCGCCATGGAACGACGGCATGATGATACGGCCATTGCGATCGCGGGCAGGCTCGACGAATTCAAATTCCTCTTCCTGCTGTTCGCCATCGCCGACGGATTCATTCTCGCCAAATTCAAGCTCAATGCCTTTTTCATCGATGATCTTATTGAGTTTCTCAAGTCCATTGACGCCGGATGAGCTGCCTAGACGGGCCGCGTTATAGAAGTATTCCGCGGCTTTCGCGTAATCGATGCTAATGCCGAATGTAGTGCTGCCGGTAAGATAAAGATGACCGATTTTGCCGAGACATACACTATGGCCTGCTCTAGCGCATTCTTCGTAGATTTTAAGCGCCTTCAGAGGATCGGCCGTACCCAGGTCGCCGTTTTCATAAATATAGCCAAGCTCGTATTTGGCCATCAACTCGCCTGTTTTAGCCAATTCAAGCAAGTATGCGGTTCGGTCTTTGCTTTCGGCGTTTGGATATCCGACGTTATTGAGATAAATGAACGCGGAACGAATCTCATCCGCATGCTGGGCAGCGTATTTTCTGGAATAAACGCCGTTTTCTGGGAGGAGGTCCTTCAATACTTGACGGGCTAAGTTATAGTCTTTGGCGCAGCCGTCTCCTTTATAAAGGGCGATGCCATATTGGAGTTTCGCGGAGAAATTGCCAGCCTCATGCCCCTTGCGGAAATGCTCCGTTCCCTCTTCGGTGCGCGGATGATAATAGCCGCGGAGGTATTCCCTCTGCCCTTCGTCTTTGACATTGTTATCAATGAACTCCATGACCTCGGGCTCGACTTCTCTTGATTCGCTGGTGAAACGATAGTAATCAACCATAAGGAAAGCGCGGACGAATGGATCCTCAATCTCGCATTCTGGGATGACGATTTGCCCATCCGCGTCGAGTTCTGGGGTCTTCCACTGGAATGGTTTCTCTTCAACCGCCTCTTCTTCCACGGCCGGCTTCTTCTCTTCGTCGAGGACTAAGCCAGTGCCTTCAACTTCTTCTTTCGGAGACTTTTGCTTGAATTCGTCGTTTTCATCGAGATCGAGGTCTTTCCCGTTTTTCCCTTCTTCTTCGTCAGCAGTCGACTTCAATTCGAGAGGCTGTTCTTCTTCCTTTTCCTCTTCGTACTGCTGCTCCTCTTCCTGCTGTTCTTCGTATTGCTGGTCTTCTTGCTCTTCGAAGCGTTGCTGGTCACGTTGCTCCTCTTCTAGATGACGCTGACGTTCGCGTTCTTCTCTTTCTTGGCGATGACGTTCCTCATCTTCGGAACGTTGTTTCTCTGGTTTAGGTTGCGCTGGTCCTTTCTTGCGCAGCACGGAAGCGACGATCTTAAAGACGATCCCCGCGATCAAAAGCGGGATGCCGATGCCAAGGAGCGGGCCTCCAAATGGGGCGAGCTGAGTTGCCGTGCCCGAAAGAATGACAGTGGCTAATCCGAGAACGGTTGCGATGATGCCGATGATCATGAACGCATTCCCGAGCTTACGCAAAACATTGCCTCTTGGGACTGGTTTGTTATTTGCCATAACGTTTTCCTTTCTTTATGGATCTGAATGTTTTTTGATTGTAAAGCCCAATTTGTAAAAAGAACATATGCAGAAGTCATTTTGTAAGAAAAACCAGCCCTATGGAAAATGCGGGATTTCTATCGTTAAGTAGTTAATTATTCTGATTTTGCACGGATATCAAGAAAACGCGAATTTGAAAAACCCTGCATTTTCCCACCGCTTTCATTACAGAGGGGATTTCTGCAGGGATTTTGGATTTGGGCACGCAAAAGGCCCGCCGAAGCGGGCCGATTGTTGTAATGAGTCTTATTCGTTGGAATCAGGACGATCGTGTTTTTCGACGTACTGGTTCTTCACGACTTTCATGTCGCCAAGGACGGAGAAGTCTTCGAGAATCGCAGCTTCTTCTTCTGGAGACATCATACCCGTGCCAGCTGGGATCAGCTTGCCGGTGATGACGTTTTCCTTCAAGCCATGGAGGGCGTCTCTCTTGGCCTTGATCGCGGCGTCGGTGAGGATACGCGTGGTTTCCTGGAAGGAAGCCGCGGAGAGGAAGGAGTCGGTTTCCAAGGCAGCCTTGGTAATACCAAGAACGAGTGGCTGGCAGACTGCCGGGCGCTTGCCTTGGAGCAAGGTTTCGGCATTCTCGGTCGTGAAGCGATCGAGGGAGACACGGGTTCCTGGGAGCATCTTGGTGTCACCACCATCGATGATGACGACTTTTCTCATCATCTGACGGACGATGATCTCAAGGTGCTTATCCGAGATGTTGATACCCTGAGCGGAGTAGACTTTCTGGATTTCCTTGAGCATGTAGACCTCAAGTTTCTCCACATCGCCGACTTCGAGGAGCTTCTTCGGATTGATCGCGCCTTCGGTGATCTTGCCACCGTTTTCGACCATGTCGCCGACTTTCACGCGGAGGTGAGAGCCGTATGGAGTGACATAGGTGCGGGACTCAAGGTCATTGGTGACCGTGACTTCTGCCCTATCGTCTTTTGGATTGATTTCGGTGACCTTGCCACTGATTTCGGAGATGAGCGCTTCGCCCTTTGGATTACGGGCTTCGACCAACTCCTGAACACGTGGAAGACCAGAGGTGATGTCGCTTCCTGCCATACCACCGGTATGGAAGACACGCATCGTAAGCTGGGTACCAGGCTCGCCGATGGATTGGGCGGCCATGATGCCAACCGCTTCGCCGATAGAGACGATTTTGCCGGTCGCCATGTTCTGGCCATAGCAATGCTGGCAGACGCCGTTGCGGGTCTGGCAGGTGAAGACCGAGCGGATCTCGACTTCGGTGATGCCAGCTTTGACGATGCTTTCAGCCGCGACAGCATCGATCAAAGTGTTGCCTGGGACAAGGATTTCGCCAGTCTCAGGATTGACGATGTCATGCATCGAGAAGCGTCCGATGAGACGTTCCTTCAAGGTGCGGATGACGACGTTGCGGCTGGTATCGACGATCGCGCGGACTTTGAAGCCGTGGTCGCAATGGCAATCTTCTTCGCGGACGATGACATCTTGGGAGACGTCGACGAGACGGCGGGTAAGATAGCCAGAGTCAGCGGTCTTAAGCGCGGTATCGGCAGAACCCTTACGGGCACCGTGGGTGTTGATGAAGAACTCGGAGACCTTCATACCTTCGTGGTAAGAAGAGACGATCGGAAGTTCGATT
>ONWJ01000103.1 GCA_900321535.1 uncultured Erysipelotrichaceae bacterium | reverse complement strand
TTCGCGTTCTTCAGTAAACTGCGGACGATCTCTTTGTGGCAACAAAGCATCGAATTCAAAGGCTACGTTGCTGGCGTTGACCATCTTGCCTTTGGCTTCGCCTGGATGGATGGAAACGCCTTGAATGGAGATGTCAGCGTGTGCGGCATTGAAGGTTTCTACTGCGATTTCCCGGTAATAACCTCCATCGATGGTGTAAGCATATTTGGCTCCGAATTCTTTGGCGTCGAAGTGATCTGGGCCGCGCCCGATCTCTTCGTCCGGGGTAAAGCAGAAGCAAATTGGATGGTGTTTCACTTCTGGGTGACTTACGTAGTAGTGGAGAACGGCCATGATGATCGCGACGCCGGCTTTATCATCCGCGCCGAGGAGAGTGTCTCCGCTTGTGACGACCAAATCATCCCCAATATGATCCTTTAATGTTGGGAATTCTTCTGGCGACATCGAATAGACGTCATTTAGATGAATAACCCCGCCGTCATAATGATGGATGATCTGAGGTTTCACATCTTTGCCGGAGCATTCTAAAGCCGTATCAACGTGGCTGTTCAATCCAATGGGATCAAGTCCTTTTTCACCTTCAAGTTTGCCATAGAGGATGCCAAATTCATTGATATAGGAATCAATGCCCATATCCTTGAGCTCTTTTTGCAAAAGTCTCGATAAATCTAGCTCTTTTGCTTGGCTAGGAACCGACATCGAAGTGTCATCGGATTGGGTATCGATTTTCACATAACGCAGGAAGCGTTCTAAATTCTCATTCATAAAAAACTCCTTCGAACCAGTCTATATTGTAACAAAGAAACCGAGCGTTTCTAGTTCCTCATTTCTCGTTATGCGCGTATAATACGCGTGCAAACGAGAAAAGGAGATCGAAATATGTATAAGAATATCGAAGGTTCTCTCGACGAAAAAGCAGTCAGCAAAATCCTAGAGGATTATCAAAGCAATCCGGTTAACAATATCGCTAGAAAGGCGTTATCTCGCACTTCGCTTTTAGATGCGATCTACGATTCTAGCACGGCCATCTCGGTTCAGCCCACCTTCTCAATTGATGTGAAGACCATGCCGGTCACCAATCAGAAGCAAAGCGGCCGTTGCTGGATCTTCGCAGGATTGAATATCCTCCGCGAGATCATCGCCAAAAAGACTGGGATGAAGGAATTTGAGCTCTCCCAGAACTATATCTCTTTATATGACAAGATTGAGAAAGCCAACTTCGCCCTTGAATCCATCATCACTTTGGCCAAATACTCCCCCAATGAAAGAGTGTTCCAATTCATTTTGAATTGCCCTGTTTCAGATGGAGGGCAGTGGGACATGTTCGTCAATTTGGTCCGTAAATACGGCATCATGCCAAAAGGCGCTTTCCCAGAAACCGCGCAGTCCAACGCGACCAGAGATAGTGACTTCCTCGTCAACGCCGCGATCCGTAAATTCGCTCATGATGCCCATGAACTCGCCGTTGCGGGAAAAGTCGATGATATCCGCAGCCTCAAAGACGGCGTCATGGAGAAAATCTACCATCTTTTCCTCTCTTGCTTTGGTGTTCCACCGAAAACATTCGACTTCGAATATATCGATAGCAAAGACAAATACCATATTGAAGAGAACCTCACCCCGATCGAATTCTTCGATAAATACATCGGTGATTCCATCCTTCAATATCAATCCATCATCAACTCTCCAACCAAAGACAAGCCATTCAACCGTAACTACACCGTCGATTATCTTGGCAACGTCATCGAAGGCAACCCCATCAACCACCTCAACCTTCCGATGGACCGCGTGAAAGAATTGATCATCAAGCAGCTTAGCGATGGCCTTCCAGTTTGGTTTGGCTCGGATGTCAGCTTCTACCGCGACCGTTCCTCTTGGGCATGGGATTCCAAAGCCTTCGATTATCAATCGATGTTTGGATTCGATATCGAATTCAGCAAGGAAGATATGCTCGATTATCGCCATTCCGCGATGAATCACGCCATGGTCATCACCGGCGTTGATATCAAAAACGGGCGACCCGTGCGTTGGAAAATCGAAAATTCCTGGGGTAGTGAAGGTGGCGTCAAAGGCTACTATGTCATGTCCAGCGAATTCTTTGATACCTTCGTTTATCAAGCCGTTGTTCTCCGCAAGTATCTGACCAAGTCCGAACTTGCCGCGACCAGCAAAGTCCCGACTCACCTCGATCCATGGGATCC
>ONWJ01000227.1 GCA_900321535.1 uncultured Erysipelotrichaceae bacterium | reverse complement strand
TCGAAAACGTGTTTCGCTTGGACGGGGCCGTTCCACTAGGCAAGGCAATACCTCTTGGCGTTCAGCACTTGCTTTCCATGTTCGTCGGCAATATCGCACCTATTCTAATATGCTTCGCGATCGTGGGCGCGAGCGCGGAAGTGACCGATAACGCATTGCGCTCCGCAATCCTTATGGCCGCGCTTGGCACGTTGATTCAAATCTTCCCGATTTGGCGTATTGGGTCTAAGCTCCCGGTTGTCGTCGGCACATCATTCACCTTCCTTGGTGTGCTGTCGCTTATCGGCGCAACCTATGGACTAGGTACGATGTTCATCTCGGTCATCATTGGCGGCCTTCTTATTGGTATCCTTGGCCTATTCGCAGACAAATGGAAAAAGGTCATCAAACCAATTGTTGCCGCGATCGTTGTTCTTGGAGTTGGCCTGAGTTTATTGAGCGTTGGCATCAATGATTTCCTTTCCACGAATGTGGATGGCGTTGTTGTGAATGGCGTCTATCAATTCGATGTCGCTTGGCCATATCTGCTCGTCGCGTTTATAACCTTAATAACTGGAATTTTATGGCAAATCTTCGTTAAAGGCGTTTGGAAAAACGTTTCTGTGCTTGTCGGATTAGCTGTCGGCTATATCGTTTCGTTATGCTTTATTCCTTATAATGGCATGGTCGATTTCTCCGCATTCACCTTCAATAAATTCACGGATTTCATTAATGTTCCGCGTCCTTATTTCACTTTGATCGAGGCAAAATGGGGCGATTTTAATATTGGGGCGATCCTTACTGTTTTGATTATTTATATCGTCGCGACGACAGAGAATATCGGTAACATCTCAAGCTTGACGGATGCTGGGCTAGGACGAGAACCGACGGGCAAAGAGCTTAGCGGTGGTCTAGCAGCATGCGGGTTCATCAGCTGTCTGGCGGGCTTCTTCGGTGCGATGCCGTTAACATCCTATGCGCAGAACGTCGGCATTGTCGGACAAACGAAGGTCACCAATCGATTTGTGATTCTCCAAACAGCATTATTACTTTTCATCGCATCCTTATTCCCGCCTATCACTACGTTCTTGATGACGATTCCAAAACCTGTTTTAGGCGGCACAATGCTCATGCTCTTTGCATCTATCGCAGTCATCGGCATGCAGATGATCGCCAAGGTTGGCTTTACGAAAAAGAACATCATGATTCTTTCCCTTGCCCTAGGGCTTGGATATGGCATCACTCTTGTTCCGGAATTCACCGCCTATGAGCATCTCCCGCAAGCCGCTCAATATCTCATGCTCATCCTCCAAAACCCCGTCGCGAATATGTTCTTGATCTCTTTGCTCCTTTCATATGTGATTCCCGAGCGCATCAACGGCGAGGACAAAAAGCCGGAATCGAAGGTTGAAGAACCCGTTGAAGAAACAAAAGAATCGGATGAGGCGAATAATTGAATAGTTCCATCAAAACCCGCATAAAATTCTGAAATATGCGGGTTTTATGACGAAAACGTTTTATGAAGGTTTTGCAGGCTATTTTCATTTTTTCGTTTTTAAGCAGAGATGTTTTCAATCCTTTTCTTTCTTCTTTCGCCGCTCGTGGTAAACTTTGACCATGACAATTCAAGACTTCGTTGACACCTATGAATACGCGGCCAAAAGCTGGTTACGAATCAACTTTTCGCCAAAGCAGACGGAAGAGCTTACTGCAACCGGAGCCGCTGCCTCCTTCCTTTTCCATAAGATGGTTTTGAATGAGGATAGGGGTGCTGAGATCACCAAAGAAGCGGAAGAGATATCCCCTAAGGCGCTACGAGAGAAAGCTACCAAGCTGAGACTAAAAATGGCGGGCACGGATTTGCTTCAAGGCGGTACCGCTTTCCGTGATTATTTCCTTTGGATCAGAGACGCGGTCGCCGAGGCAAAATTGGCCGGCGTGGATAACGAGAGTTTGCTCGTCTTATCCGTTGCCGATGAAGTAGTGGACATCATTCTTCAAGAGCATCCTCATGTTGCTCCAACGCTTGTGTCCGAAGTCGTCTATTTATATACCTGTGATTTCTTCAGAACGGAAATGTTAATGAGTTGCCAAGCCCATTATCGTGGACTAAGAAGCTTCCCGTTCTTTGAAGAAACGGAGACCGAATTTGAAAAAATACGCTCCGAAATTCTAGATTAGTTTCTATTAACGAGTTTCCTTTTCTGATTCTATCATTTGATGGACGTTTCCTCAGGTGTATTCCTATAAGCTGAAAATGGTGCGCCATCGAATTTATAAATTCAGAAAAGTTTTTATTGACGCGCCCAACTCGCTCGCGTATATTATGCGAGCACGCTTTCTTACGTGCGCCTTAGTAGCGGGAGGGCAAAGGCGAGCCCGAAAACCGCTATATAGGATTCCATTTGGAGGAAAACTATGAAAAAGAAAATTGCTAAGGTCTTGAAGATGGAACTTCCAGGTGGCGATGCCCACCCAGGACCAAAGCTCGCATCTGCGGGCGTCAACATGGCGAAGTTCTGCACCGACTTCAACGCGAAGACCGGTGACCGCCGTGGAACCATCGTGCCAGTCATCATCACTGCGTACGAAGACAAGTCCTACGACTTTGTCATCAAAACCACTCCAGCAGCCCCTCTCATCTTGAAGGCCGCTGGTCTTACCAAAGGCTCTGGCAACGCCAAACAGATCGTTGGCCAGATCACTGATGCTCAACTCACCGAGATCGCTCAGTACAAGCTCCCTGACTTCAACTGCGAAGACATCGAAGCTGCCAAGAGAATCGTCGCCGGCACCTGCCGTCAGATGGGCATCAAGATCGTTGACTAATTCAGGAGGAACGGAAAATAATGAAGAAAGTCTCTAAGAAATTCGCCGCCGCCTCCGCCAAGGTCGACGCAACCAAACTTTATTCCTTGGAAGAAGCTGTCAAGCTTTGCAAGGAAACCTCTGTCACCAAGTTCGATTCGTCCGTTGATATCGCCTTCACCCTCAACGTCAATCCAACTCTCGCTGACCAATTAATCCGTGGCACCATCACTCTTCCACACGGCAACGGCAAGACCAAAAAGGTCCTCGTCGTCACCAACACCCGCTTGGAAGATGCCAAAGAATCCGGCGCTGAATTCTTCGGCGGTGTCGAGATGCTCGAGAAGATCCAAAAAGAAAACTGGTTCGACTTCGACATCATCGTCGCTACCCCAGAAATGATGGGTGAGCTCGGCAAAATGGGCCGTGTCCTCGGTCCAAAAGGCTTGATGCCAAACCCAAAAACCGGCACCGTCACCATGGATATCAAGACCGCTGTCGCCGATATCAAGCGTGGTAAAATCGCTTATCGTGTTGACCGTAACGGCAACCTCTGCCTCGGCATTGGCCGCGTCTCCTTCTCCGAAGCTGATCTCCTTGACAACCTCGTTGCCATCACCGATCAGATCGCCAAGGCCCGCCCAAGCACCGTCAAAGGCACCTACGTCAAGAACTGCACCCTATCCACCACGATGGGTCCAGCCATCCACATCACCTTCTCCGGACGCAACTAACCGTCGCCCAACATCACATTGGTGAAACGCTTCCTATACCTAAGATTACTGGAGGGACAATCCTTAAAAATAACATCCAGTGGAGGAATAAATCGTTCATTCTCGTAGTTATATTGAAGCATCACATATACCACAGGAAAGGAGGAACACCATGAACCAATCCGCATTAGAAGCAAAAAAGGCTGCTGTTGCTGAGATTACCAAAGGTTTAGAGGATTCCGGCTCCCTCACCATCGTCTCCTACCAAGGCTTGACCGTGGCTGAGCTCATGGAGCTTCGCAGAACCCTTGAGAAGGCTAACGCCACCATGAAGGTCTACAAGAACACAATGGTGCGTCGCGCCCTCGCCGACAGCAAACAGCCAGATCTTGGTGAGTTGCTCGAAGGCCCGAACGCATTCGTCTTCTCCAAAGACCTCGGCTCCGCCCCAAAAGCTCTATTCAAGTTCGCACGTGTTCACGAAGCCCTTGTCGTTAAGGGCTGCCTAGCTGAAGGTCAAGTATTTGACGCAGCTAAAACAAAAGAACTTAGCAAGCTTCCGAATCGTGAAGGAATGCTCTCTATGTTCCTTGGATGCCTCAAGGCTCCTATGTCCAAGTTCGCCGCAACTGTCCAAGCCGTGGCGGACCAGAAAGCGCCAGCTGATGCCGGCGCGGCCAACTAAAACCTCAGGAGGAAAAGAAAATGGCTAAATTAACAAAAGAAGAGATCGTTGA
>ONWJ01000101.1 GCA_900321535.1 uncultured Erysipelotrichaceae bacterium | reverse complement strand
ATCATCGTATTCGTGATCCGCACCTCCTTCCCGATGGTGTTCAACTATCTCACGAGAAAGTTCATTCTCTATCGCGCACCTAAAGAAGGACAACAATAAGAAAAGGTTCTTAAGCAATCATACAAAAGCGGATAGGGTCAAAAAGGTCCTCTCCGCTTTTTCTTATGGCTGGCACAAGCCTGCAAATAATCACTATTTTTCAAGAATAATTGCAATGTACCTCTCACCTGATCAAAAGATAATTGAATAGGTGGGTGCGATGAAAAATAAAACGTCGACATCATCAGTCGACGTAATATTCATGGAATTCATCGAAATGCCTAAGGCATTCTTCCGATGGATCTTCATAATGGGCAGCCATATCGAGAATAACATTCTCGGGAACCCATTTTTCTTTAATTCTCGATTTGTTGCGGACAAGGCAAATGGAGTAATCGTGAAGTCTAAGACAAATCAAAACCTTCTTATCAAATCCTTGAAGATGCCTGGCGAAAAAGATGCGCCTTTCGTCATAAAGCATCGTGGTATCGAATGCGACGGTGACATTGTCTTTGCCTTCGATGAGCTTTTTGGCACGATTCACCATTTCTTCGTACACCAACATCATGTTGTGATTTGGTGGAAATTTGTCGTAGCCACCATAAAGCTCTTTGCGGAGATCATCCGCGGCAATGATATGGAATTCGCCGCATGGGTGTTCCGCGGCATATCTTCTACAGAAGGTAGATTTCCCGATCGCGGCAGGGCCGCAAACCAAAACGATAGTATTCACGCTGTTATTCTATTGCAGTGGGGCGCTTCTAACCAGCATTTTTTGAGTTTCACGACCCTTAGGGACGTTTCTTGGAAAAATAACCCCTTCTATTTCTAAAACAAAGTTGTCAAAACTGGAGGGCGTCTTTATGATTAAACCATGGCAAAAACAACCAAGTCCATGGAGGACTTCCTCGAAACATTACTGATGCTCGAAGAGTCAGGTGAACCCCTTGAAACAACCCGTGTTGCATCGCATCTTCACATCTCGAAGCCCGCTGTCCACCAGATGGGTCATGAGTTAATTAACCGTGGGCTCATCACGCGCATTGATTATGGTCCGATGAAACTCACTCCAGAAGGAAGAGAAGTGGCCAAGCAAATGCTTCATCGCCACAAAACATTAAAAAAATTCCTCATGAATCTTGGGATTTCTGAGGAAGTCGCGGAAGTGGATTGCTGTGAGATTGAGCACGTGATATCGGAAGAAACATTCCGTGCGATCGAAGAAAAGATCAATTCCTAGCAAGATAGACAAGGGTCAAACCCTTGTTTTCTTTTTGCAAAGGAAGCAAGAAAGCTTCTTTGGTTAAACGGATGATCTCCTTGCTGACGCGCTCGCAATAATCGACAGAGATAGCGGTGATATAATCCACGATGCAGGATACCGCCATAGATAGCTTGATATAAGAGTCTTCAGGAATAAACCAATTCGCTCTTTTCACTTCATCGTTGAAGGTTGCTTTTGGCTGCATGCCGAAATCACGAACCATAAGCCCGGATAAGAAGAGGCTTTGTTCATCGTTGATAGAAGTGAAACTGCCAGACAAGAAACTGCCGAGCCGATATAAATAATCACGGATATAAAAGGAAGAGATTCCAACAGAGGATAGAGTTCGTTTGATCTCATCCACGGAAATGAAGGCGTCGTTTTTCAAGAAAGATTCGCTCATCGGTCACATTCTACTAATTGAGAGAAACGCTGCAACAAAGAAATTTCTAAAAAGTTCAAAATCACTGCAAATCTCATCCAAATTAAACAATTTCTGCTTCAATTGCATTCCGTTTCGCGCTCTCGAATTTGTCCTTTTCTGCGATGCATTCTTCAATCGCTTCTAGTCTAGCCTTTGCTTCGGAGATCGCTTTGTTGCATTGATAACGAGCACGGATCTTCCCTTGCAAGCCTAAGATCCCAACGACAAGAAAGGGAATGCCGATAATGGCTATCGAAAAAATTGCACCGAAAACAATCAATGCGATAGAAGGGGCGAGACTAATCGATTTCGCGATAAAAGTCTGGTTCTTAATCGTGGAGTCTTGCTTTTGCTTTTCTTCTTTGAGCATGTCTATTGTCAGACCGCGATAATATTCTTTGTAATCGGTGTTTGCCATGCCTTAACGATATCACGTTTTCAGCCTATGAAAAAGGAAAGCGCTCCAATAGAAGAAGCGAGAAAAACCAAGAATACTTTATCAATGATAAAAATACAAAAATATGCCTACTTTGGTATTCAAAAAAAGCGGTTTGACAATTAGACTTAAAATATGAAGAAAAGGGTTGGAATTGTAGGCGCGTCAGGAGCAGGCATCTATGCCTCTCTTTTTATCGCCCGCAGCCATCCTGAATATGAAATCTACCTCTTTGATCATAAAAACGTTCTTGGCAAGAAACTTCTAGCCACTGGAAACGGTCATTGCAATCTTCTTCCAGGGGAACTCGACCAAAAGGCTTACCGTTATCCTGATTGGTTTGAACTTGTTCGTGATGGACGCTCCAACAAAGACTTGATCCGCCTTTTATTAGAAGAAGGCATCGCTTTAAAAGAAGTGAATCATCTTTATTATCCTGAATCTTATAATGCGCCCTCATTCGTTTCTTTCTTAGAGAAGAAAATCAATGAAAAAAAGATACACGTATGCCTTGAAACAGAAATCACTGATTATCAAAGCAAGGGGGACGTGTATCGATTATCGACATCAAAAGGCGTCTATGAGTTAGACAAAATCGTCTTTGCCTTCGGTGGCAAGTCGCAAAGCAATTTAGGTTCTGATGGCGCGTTATTTGGAGTGCTTGAAAAGCATGGCTATCGTATCAACCCTTTATCACCGGGCCTAACTCCAATTCAAACAAAGGAAGCCACCAAACGCCTGGCCGGCATTCGTCATGAAGGAAAGTTGAAACTTGTTGTCAAAGGCAAGACCGCTTATGAAGAGAACGGAGAAATCCTTTTCAAGAAAGACGGGCTATCCGGTATCTGCGTCATGAATGCGGAATCGATTTGGGCAAGAAACGGCTTTGAGACAGCCGAACTGCACCTCGATTTCTATCCTAATCTCCGCGAGGCTGAACTGATTGATAAGCTGGATTATCTAAAATCGGTCTCGAAGGATTTCTATCTCGATAGCATGTTGGTTGGTCCATTGAATGACTATGTGATGGAAGGGGCAAAAAGAGTTTACGGGCAAAGCGATGTCGCTAGCGTTGCTAAAACCCTCAAAGATCTCGTGTTCCATCCTCTTCGTTGCTATGGCTTTGAAGATTCTCAAGTTACCATCGGTGGAATCGGCAAAGAAGAAGTGGATGAGTATCTACAATCCAAAAAAGAAAAAGGCATCTTCTTTATCGGAGAATGCCTTGATAATGATGGCTTATGCGGCGGAAACAACCTGGCATGGTGCTTATTGACCGCGCTGAAAGCGAAGGAGGCTATATGAAATATCTGTTAGATAATTTTCATGTCGACCCCAACGATTCAATGGCCTCTTTGCGCGTCGCTGTTTCGAAAAGGCTGAACCTTCCTTCTTCCTCCTTGCGCATCGAAATCCTTTTCCGTCATCTTGAATGGTCCTCCTCTTCAAAGAAAATGGAGATGGTTTACGACCTCTGCGTCGAGACCAATGAATTTATCCGCGATACAACCATTCGTTTTCTTCCTGACCCTGAAACGAAAAGAGTGAAAGAATATTCTCGCCGTGACACCCCCGTCATTGTGGGGGCGGGCATCATCGGCCTTTCTGCGGCTTTGCATTTAGCTAGATCAGGTGCAAAACCAATCGTGTTAGAACGCGGAGAAGAAGCCTTAAATTCTAATAAAACCCTGCAAAACGACGATAGAATTACTTGTTATGGCGGTTATTTTGGACGAAACGGCGCGACCTTCGTCCATGATCGCTCCGCCATCAGCGAGGACATTTTCCAACGCCTTGTGCGGGCTGGGAGAGTGCAGCCTTCCAACAAAGACCGTTATCTCTTCCTATCACCTGATGACTGCGTGTTGATTACCACAAGCTTAATCAACGATATCCGTAATCTTGGAGGCCAAGTTTTATTTGGCTGCGAATGGATTGGCTGCGATTATTTCCTCAAGCGATTGAAAGCCGTCCGGTATTTGCAAAATAACGTCGAGCAAATCATCAAAACCAAAACCCTCTTGCTTGCCTGCGGTTCTATCGACCCTAACACCGCATCTTGCCTCCAAGCTTCAAAAATAGAGATGGATTCGAAGAAAAACCAGATTGGAATCATTCTTGAATACCCGCTTTCAGAATATAAAGCCGCCTTCTTAAAAGGAGCAAGAACCACTTGGCCGCATTTCTTCATCCATGAAACATTCAAAGGAAAAGACGGGCGTCCAATTCATTTTGCGGGACCATTCCTTTCCGGTTCCATTGAGCCGCACGGAGAGTTTGCTGATAACGAACTACGCATCGCTTTAGCTTCCTCTAGTAGCAATAGTGCTTTATTCACTTTGTTTGTAAATCTCACTGCAAAAGAAGCTAGAAGCCTCTTTGGAAACGATGATAGCTCCCCGTTGTTCCATATGACTTATCGTAAGGACAAGCCCTATTCTGTGCCGGTTGAAACGGTAGGGGATTTTGCCAAAAAGAGCCAGCCATGGAAGCTTGGCAGAGCAAAAGCATCCTATAAAAAAGGCATTTTTATGGCCGATTTGCATAGTTTTTTGCAAAATCCGATTTCCGATTCCTTGCAATATGGCTTAGTTCATATCGGCCGTAATTACCCGCTTTTTACTTCTGCAAGCGGATTGGTTTATGGGTTTATGGAAACCGCTGGTTCTCCCATCGACATCGATCATGAAGATGGCTACACCAATCGACGTGGTGTTTATGCCGTTTCCAGCGTGCAAAATGCCGCTATGAATTTGAATCAATCCGTTGAGGCTGGCATTAACGCCTCGGACGTTTTGCTCGAGAAAGCCTAAAAGTTTGGTTGACTATCTCTTTAAGATAGACTTTAATATCTCCGTTGCTTTTTCGGCCCCCGTTTTTTGTTAGCCTAAATTGCAGTTTGAAAAAGAGGTTCATTATATGAAGTATTCGTCCACAGTTCGCCTCATTAACTTAGTCCTCTTCGCCCTTCTCGGCGTTGGATTTGGTTTCCTCGGCATCTACTTCGGAATCCTGGTCAGCCCATCCCTTTGGCTCCAGAATCTTCCTTTCGGAATGAAAGTTCCAGATATGTCACTCGCGCTTACCGTTATGCTTGGTGCGACAGGACTTGCAGGACTCATCGTCTGCGTCATTGGCTTCGTGAAATCCATCCTTTCCTTTGTTCGCAAGGATGATGAGATCGTTCGCCAGACCTTTGGTTGCTACATCAGCCTTGGCTATCTTGTTGCAGTCTTCTTCCTTCTCAATGCCGTCTGGCTCTATCGCTTGACCACAACGAACCTCGGATTCGATGACATCGGCTTTGCCATCGTTATCTTCGTTATCCTCGTTATCGTCGCGATGATTGCTTCTTCCATTCCACTCGTCAAAATGTTCGGCGAAGGCGAAGGAACCAACCGCGTCATGGGCATCATCGCCCGCACCCTTGTTGCAGTTGATGTTGCCATCGCAATCCCATTCGCCGGTGCGTTCTTCACCATCAACGGAAACCGCGAAATCGTTTCTCACGCTGACATCATGGCCACCAAATTCGGTGTCTATGCTTTGATCCCAGTCGTCGCTGCATTAATTGGTGTTATCGCGATGGTTGGATATGCCCGTGCCGATAAGGCCAATACCTATCGTAAAGGCAATGGCATCCTCTTCGAAACCGCCCTTTGCTTCAATGGCGCGGCCATCATCGTCGCTGGCATCCTCAACCAAGTCTATACCGATGGACCATATGCTCTTATGGCCACACACGTTAAGAGCGAGCTCTCCTCTAACCTCAGCAATGAGTTCTCCGTCTGCTCTTATATCGTCGGCGGCATCGTCGTGCTCCTTGCTCTTATCTTGGTTTACTTCACCATCTTCCCACCGAAGCTTAAGAACGCCAATCAAGCGTAATTCAGCGAGTCATCTTAGGCCACATCATCGTGGCCTTTTTTGATGCTTTTAAAAATCACAAAATTAAGAAAAGCCCTGCAAAAGCAAGGCGAATCAATCTAATAATAGAAGCTTTTAATCCACTTGGACTTTGTCGGAATGGTACGATTTTCCAACAAAAATCACCTCGTCATAGAGATCCATAACTTCGTCATTAGGCTTCTCAAACATCGCGTACATTGAACGTACCGCATCTTCAGGAACGATTCTGCTATGGGATCTCATTCTGTTTTGAAGCAAGCAAATCTCTAAAGGAATATTAAAGACGACGAGACTGTGTTTATCAAAGTTCGGGGTATTCTTGAAATAGAATAAGCGGAAATCGTTTTTGAGGTTTGTCGAGTCGGCGATCACCGTCACATCTTCGTATTCTTCTGCGTAGCGATTGATCTCGGCAAGATAGGTTGCCCAGACTTCGGCTTCGTGATCAAAGTTTTGCGCTTCGCCGGTGATGCGAACCCTGATTTCATCGGAAGCGACGATAAATACGTTCTCATGCGTTCTTGCATATTCGTTAGCCCAAGTGGACTTTCCAGATCCAGGAACGGCAGATAGAAGAATCAGGTGTTTCATGACGGGATAATGTTAGTCATTTTGACGGCTTCTTGCTAGAAGAAATAAGACCATAAAGTGAATTTGCTCATTCACTTTGTGAATATGTAAAAAATACAAAAATAAGTCATTTTGATAAGATGACACTCCCGCCTATAGGGCGGGGGTCTTTCATTGAAAGCCGAGTTTTGCTACAATACAAGTTACCTATGGAAGAATTCATTCAAATCAAAAACAAAAAGTTCGTGTTGACTTCATTAAGGGCGCAACACCCAGACCATGACACCTATATTTGTACTTGGTCTGGCAGAACCTATTGTCTTAGGACCTACCGCGAAGGCTTTGAGAAGGCGATGGCGGATTATAAACAGCTGAAGCACGCCGGCATCAACATGGCCAAAATCTGTTTCCATGACGACGTGAATCATGTCATTGTTTTTGATTATTTCCCAGAAGACGATTGCCTCACCGTTTTATCAAAAGGCCCCTTCGAAGATCGTTATTTCGAAGCGCTCTTCGCATTATATCGCTTCGCTAGATTCTCCAAAGTCGCATTGGACTGGCATCCACAGAACTTCATGCTCCGTGGATCTCAAATGTTCTATCTTCCAACCAAATGGGAACCTCTCAATGATGATAATCATCTTGAAAAAGAAGGACTCCGTCATTGGTTCTTAGGGAAAGAAGCTTTGGCCGAACTGAAACGCAAAGGATTTGATGTCTCCGGTCTTACCCAGCTTAGTGACCCCGAGGTCAATAAGGCTATGGCGTTAGCCGCGATCCGTTATTGGTAATATGAAAAACGAAATTGCTTTGTTCTCGCTGACCGCGAATCCTCTTTTGGCTAAAGAAGTCGCGGATATTTTGGGCATTCCTCTTGGCAAAAGCGAAGTCACGCATTTTGCCGATGGGGAAGTCCTCGCAAGATCCCCCGATTCTGTTCGCGGGAAAGTAGTATATATCATCCAATCCACTTGCTCCCCCGTCGCGGAGAGATTGATGGAACTTCTTATCTTCATTGACGGCATCCGCAACGCAAAAGCCAAAGAAATCAATTTGGTCATCCCTTATTATGGTTTTTGCCGTCAAGACCGCGTTGCCCGTGCTGGTGAGCCAATCACCGCGAAATTAGTCGCGGATTTACTTGATACAGTAGGGGTGAACCGCGTCATCACGATGGACCTTCATACCCCGCAGACACAAGGCTTCTTCGGCTGCCCGGTCGATGACCTTAGCCCAATCCCCTTATTGGGAAAATATTTCCGTGAATCGTTCGCTAAAGCCAATATCAAGACAAAAGATGTCATGGTCGTTTCTCCTGACCATGGTTCTATCGCGCGTGCCCGCGATATGGCGTCAGAACTCCCGGATTCTGGACTTGCCATCATTGATAAGCGTCGTCCTGCCCCGAATGTCGCTGAAGTCATGCATTTCGTTGGCAATGTGAAAGGGAAACATTGCCTCATCATCGATGATATCGTTGATACTGGCGGTACCGTCAAAGCCTGCACCGAGGCCATCCTTGCCCAAGGCGCGCTTTCTGTTCGTCTTGCTGGCACCCATGCGGTCTTAAGCAAAGGCGCGAAAGATACCCTTTCGAGTTGTCCTTTAAAAGATATCGCTCTCACCAATTCGATTGAGCATGAAAATCCATTTTGGTCTGT
>ONWJ01000100.1 GCA_900321535.1 uncultured Erysipelotrichaceae bacterium | reverse complement strand
GCAAAACCCATTTAAAAATGCAGCCATCGCTGCATTTTTTTATTTGGCTTCGTCACAAAGGTAAGTCAGCGGCGTCTTATAGAATTCTTCGTACATCCGCTTCGACCACTTTTGATTTGTTTCCATCATCTTGTCGGCGCGAGCAGGCAAGGAGAGGTTTTCTTCTGGCTCAATCGGCTCGCCGATAAAGATCGTATATGCCTGAACCGGGAAGCCATCTTCACCGATCTTATCCGTATCTTCCTGTGCGATATAGAATGGAACGACAGGAACATTGGCCTTACAGGCAAAATGAAATGCCCCGTTTTTCAAAGGCTTGGGTTTACGGTAGTTCCACCACATGGATTGCTCGGCATAGACCAAAACGAAATGGCCATTTTTAAGATGATATTCCACCGCATCAAAGCATTCCTTTAAGGCGGTCATATTGCTGGATAATGGCAAGGTATTGCAGTTACGCATCAATTTGCCATAGAAGCCAGGGAAGTTTGTGTAGTTGCCTTCCCTGATGATGCGGAATAACTTACGTTTCTTCTTGGCTTTGCTCTTCTCATAAGCGATCTGCATCAAGAAAGAATCCATCGGTGAGAAGTGATTGCAGGTAAGGACCGCCCCACTATGAAGATGGTCGAGGTTCTCGATGCCATGGATGGCTTTTACTGGTAAAGAATTATCCTTTTGAAGTTTCTTAAGGAACTTTCTGGCCATTGAGAAAACGACTTTGGCTTTGATGCGAGTCGAAAGCTTCTTTTGCTTATAATCGCATACCCCTGGCATCAAAACCGGGGCGGGCGGATCATCTTCTACGTCTTTATCAAAGATACCTTGACGTTCGAAATCCTCTATTTTCTTTAATATGGCCACGCGGCCAGGATCTCTATTATCACTCATATTAGGCTCCTTGAGACTCGTATTCCTTCTTTAACGCAAGGTATTCTTCGTAGATATCATCGAAGGCATGATACTTAAATACCTTGTGCACTTTATCGATATGATATTGCTTGATGTTATCGGTGTGAGGATATGGTAAATAGAAAAGCCTCTTGCTGAAGTGACGGACAACCGTTGATTTATGAAGGAACTTCTGATCGTTGAAACGTTGAGCAATCATTTTCTTCTTGGTGGTCGCGCGGGCAATCGCGGATTGATCAGCAAAGGTGAGCTTCTTCTTTTTGATCCAGTAACGGGCTTTCTCGAAGAGACCCGTTTCACGGCACTTCTTCATGTTAAACAAAAGCACGCCGGCATTCACGAAGTTTGGATAGCAGAGGAACTTGCCATAATGATCTCTTGCAGCAGCATATTCATAGCCATCCACATCGATGTCCCAAAGAAGATGGACATCGCGGTTGAACATGATGTCGGTATCCAAATAGAGAACCTTATCTGGAATCGCCTCAACCTTATCCGCGAATAGGCGGATTAAGGTATAAGGAGAGCAATACGCTCCTTCATTTGGGCACTTATGGAAATCGGCCTCATAGAAATCGGTCACGTCGATTTTCATAACCTCGTTCTCTGGGTTATAAGATTTCACGACACGATTGAGGAATGCGATTAATTTATCTGAGATCGGGGTGTAGGTATCTTTGATTCGAGTGAGGGACATCGTGAAGATATAGATGCGATATGTTTCGGGTGTCGAGCGCTTGAAAATCGATAGCAAACTCGTTAAAACCCCGTCAAAAACCCCTTCGTTTCCACAATAAAGCAAAGAAATCATGAGCCCTCCTTTCTCACGTATTCGATCGCTGAATAGGTAGAATGTTCCCCCGCCTTCTCTCTCATCGCCTCATAGATTTGATTGCGGAGATCTTCTCTTGCTTCGGCCAAAGATAGACCAGGCTTTGGGTAATAAGGACCATCGACATAAGTCGTGATGAGTACCTTTCCCTTTTTCCCTTTCTGGTAGGTGTTCACAAAGCAAAAAGCGGGAGCGTTATATTGAATCGGATAGGTGAAGCTTGTCGATTTAAATGGGCGGATGCCAGTGTAATAAGGCCATAGATGAGCCTCTGGATAGATCACAATCGGAGAGTGCGTCTTCTTGATGCGACGGTCTAACTCTGCCATGAAATTTTTGGTCGCGGCCATATCCGAAGGAAGAGGCATGCCGCCTAGATAAGGAACGAATTTCCCAATACCAGGAATCGCGGTGTTATTTGGATGAACGATGACGGTCATCGAGCGAGGAGAAAGCACGAAGGCCGGAATCAAGGCATCCCCGATGATTTGGGTGTGATTGCCATAAAGGAAGATGGCTTCTTTTTTGAAACGCTTCAATTTGGTTTTGCCAACCACTTTATGTTTGAACTTTGATTTTAAGTAAAAGAAGGCTAGTGGCTTTCCGATGATTCGAAAGGTCAAGAAATGAAGAAAGGAACCCCATGGACCATTTCTCTTATATTTATAAGACCCATCGATCGTCGGCGTTTTGATCTCCATGGTGGAGAACTCGTCGTTAAGCGGATCGGTATAGAAAATGGTTTTCGGCAGTTCTTCTTTTTTGGGCATGTATCAATTTTAGACTTAGGCTTTTACTAAAGCAATTTCCTGAAGCAATGGGAGAAGCGGTAAATAGACTTCCTCGTGATCCCTTGCGTGGGCAGCTTTCTTGCATCTCTTCAAGAAATTGTCGGGGCGACGAATTTCCTTGAGGCAATTGGCAGCGACAACGCCGCCGAGAGCATTCTCTTTGGCAAGTTGCTCAGGGGTATAAGCAGCATAAGCGGCTTTGATTTCCATGAAGAATGGGGTTTTCGCGGCAGATTCCCAGAAATAATTCCCATAAATCGTGGTGACATCGTGCCAAGGCTTAGCAGCGAAAGCATAATGGATGATGCCGCGGCGTTTTTCGCCGATGCGCCAGCCATGGATGCATTCCATGTTCCAGCGGCGTGGCAAGTAATAGACTTTGTCTTTGCAGATGACGTTGAGATAGTCTTGGTCTTGGGCGATCGTGAAATCATAGAAACCGACAAGATCAATGAACTGCTGGAGGACATTGACCTCTCTCCACTTCTTGCAGTTGATGACGATCATGCCAGCATTGAAATAACGATGACGGTTGATTCCGAGAACCTTCTCGGCATAACGTCCGCATTCCTCGATGGAATCCATGACGGCTTCAGGAACGGCAGCAACATATTTGTTGCCCATGTTGATGTCATAAAGTTTAGAGACATCTTCAACGGTCGCGGTATCGCAGTCGATATAGATAGCTTTGTCATACTGAGGGAACTTCTCAGCGATCACAAGGCGGAAGTAGGTGGATACGGAATAATAATCACGAACCGGGAGTTGGTTCACAATGGTGCGAATATCATCGCTGACATCATCGAAGACAATCTGGATATTGCGCTTGGCCATGGTTTGGACCTTGGCTTGGTTTTCCTTCGAGATATCAGTATGTAAGATATGAACTTCGAATTTGCGGTTTGCAGATGCATGATCAATCATGGATCTTAAAGCAACGCTCATGTAAGGAACGAAGCGATCGTCGCAGCCAAAGAACACTGGAATGATAGGTTTTTGGTTTTTGCTCATAGATGTTGGACCTCCTTATCGGGCCGAGCATAACTATACGCACTTTTTGTTGAATGTGTCTCTCTTGCAGGCACCCGAGGAATGAGAGAGGGCTTGAAAGGAGGTGGAATTGAGAAAAATCGACTCTCCTAAAAGTGGAATTAAGGCTTTACATCGAAACATTTTAGTTTCATAATGCAGGCGTTTATGGATAATGAAACACCTTTAAAACTGGTCATCGCACATAATTTATCCGAGCTCAGGAAGGCCAAAGGCCTCACTCAAATCCAACTTGCTGACAAATTTGGCTATTCTGACAAGGCCGTTTCGAAGTGGGAACACGGCGAAGCAACCCCAGATATTGAAACCCTTGCAAAACTCGCGGATTATTACGGCGTTACCTTAGATTACCTTACGCACGAAGGCTCTGCCGTGGAGAAGAAAAAGTACGTCTCCGACACCAAAGTGCAGCGTGTCAACAAGACCGTCATCATCATTTTGTCATGCATGATCGCCCCGCTTGTTTGCATTTTGATTTACACCGCTCTTGCGATGTTCCCAAACACCGAACCGATTTGGACCCTCTTTGTTTGGTGGGTTCCAATCGATGCGATTATCTGCTTTGTCTTCAATTGCATTTGGGGTCCAAAACGCTTCCGTCCTATGTGGGCAATCTTAATGTCTTGGACCATTATCACCGCTTTCTATCTTGAGATGGGAAGAAGCATGCAAAACGGCATGGGGTGGAACCTTTGGATCATCTTCCTCATCGGCGTGCCGCTCACCATCGCCGCAATCTTGTGGAATCACGTAAAAGCTACCCCGATAGAATAAACAAGGAGAAACGCCATGGAACCGATTCAAGCTTTGCGATTTCGATTGATCAACCAGACATTGGAGCCCTACTTCCAATCTGGAGAGCTGGTCTTGCTCCACTGCAACTATGGTTATCTTTGCTTCACTACCAAAGCCATGCACGCCGCGTTTAAGAACGCTGGCAACGGTCAGTGGCAAGATTTGGAAGACTTGTTTTACTTCACCATCAGTTTCGATGCCGAAGATAAGGACACCTTAAAGAAGAAAGGGGTCGAGATTGAGCTCTGGTGCTACGCAAATAGCGACGTCCGTCTTGCCTACGCAAGTAAGATCGCGGGCAAGGAAGGGCTTGGCACCATCTATTCCAAAAAAGGCTTCGACTTGGTTTACAAGCTACCGATCATCCCATTAAAAGAAAAGGCAGCGGAATACCAGCAAAACTCTGAATTGCTTTGCAGAACCCTCACGGATTTTGCTTCCAATAAGATTCACGCGATAGAAAGAGTGCTTCTATCTTAACCCTAAACCAATCTAAGAAACGGCCTTCTTCCACAAGGTCGTTTTTGTTTTCAAGATCAAATTTAGCACTCTCCTCTTGCAAGT
>ONWJ01000098.1 GCA_900321535.1 uncultured Erysipelotrichaceae bacterium | reverse complement strand
ATGCGGGTGATGACGAAGAAGGCAACCGAGAGGTAAGTCGTCGCGGTGACCAGGATCGTCGCGGCCAAACCACGGCTTGGACGATAACGGATGATCATATAAAGGAGAACAACCGCTAAGCCGACACCGACGCCGAGAGCGATTTGCCATAGATATGGGGTCAAGGTCGCGGCATCAATTTGCTTGAAGGAGACGATGACGTTCGCGTCATCCCCTGCCACCAAGGCGGCAGAGAGGTCTTCTAAGGTGCCAAATCCAGTCGCAGCCCAGGCAGTTCCATCCCATTTTTCGATGGTGATGTTGCTGTTATCATCGATACGGCTAGCCAACGTGGCTTCATAGAACCTCCAATGGAATTCGGTTGGGGTATCCGCGCCGTTTTCGATGGAATAGATGACTTTCGGGGACTCGCTAGTACGGAAGGAAGTCGTGAGTTCAGCTAAAGTCTTATTGTTGATGCGATAGGTATGGAAGATGTCGTCATGAGAATCTTTGGCGGCGTCTTCGTTGAAGATTTTACCTTCTTCGTTATAAGAGAGGGCGTAGACTTGGTCTTCTTTGTCGGCGCGGACATCGATGCGAAGCACGGTGCCACCGCCGCGATAAGAAGCGTCATTATAGACATCACCGTTATTGGCAACGCCAAATCCGATCATCGTGCCGATGCCGCCTAGAAGCAAGACAATCAAGGCGACCATGGAGATCTTTTTGCCTTTGGTGAAATCTTTTTCAGCATAAGGACCAAAGTAGGTTTGTTTCTCTTCTTCGGCAAGGTTTGGAATGCGATCGGTCTGAACGCCAAGCTGTTTTTTTTTTTTATTTGTGAAGGTCGCATCGTTGCAAAGCAGCCAGAACTGCAAGCGGGTCAAAATGAGGTTTGCGATGATGGAGAGCAAGCCGCCGGTGACAAGCATAACGCCGGCTTTGGAGGCGATATCACCGCCTAAAACATAGAGGAACACACCGATTAATGCGGCGATGACGCCCAGATCGATGATTGGGAGCAAGGATTTCTTCGCGGCTTCTTGGTTGGCTTTCTTCAAGGTACGACCTTTATAAAGTTCATCTTTGATGCGACGAGAATGATACAAAGAACCAAATAAGGTGATCGCGGCAATCGCGCCAAGCGCAAGAAGCGCGGCGATATTGAATTGGCTGACGAATGCGCTGAACAAAAGCAAGGAAGATACGCCGACGGCCATCATGTTGGCGACGTGATGGAAGGCAAGCATCCTCTCATAGAAGGCAAGGACCACGGCTAAGCCGATGATGATGCCGACAACCGACCACAAGGTGCGGGTATTGGCAACCGACATCGTCCAAGCGCCGAGCTCAACGAAGTTCTCAACCGTTGCGCGAGCGGTTTCGCTATAGGTGAAATTGACCGCGTATTGGGTGGTTTGTCCACTGGCGGCAGTATAAGAATAAGATGAGGCGTTGATCTTGTTGCAAAGATACAAAGCGGCTTCATAGGCCTCTTTGGTGTGGTTCGGGTCATAGGTTTCGCCCGAAGTCGCGGCCGAGGATGGGATCAGCTGAAGATTTGGGTTCTTCTTGTTGTTCTTATCGTCGTCATTAGCGTACCAAACGCATTGATCGCCTTTGGCGTTCCACTCACCGACGATTTTAGAAGCGATGTTGGGGTTGGTGGACTTATCTTCGTATTTATCGGTCTCAAGGCGGTTAGCCCAAAGAACGAGGGTGCAGGTTTTAGCAGGAACGGTGACGTTGCCTTGATCGTCTTTTTGCTCAGCTTCGGTGTTATCGGAGCAATAATCGAGCAATTTGAGGAAAGCGTCTTTGCTTTCATCATCGCTTGCGATCGGAACGACGACGACTGGGACGGAGAAGGAGTTCATATCGATTTCTTCGATGCGAGCGACCTGTCCATCCAAAAGGGTCTCCCATTTGGAGTTGTGGTTATAAGCACCGTCTTCATCCGAGGAGTCGGCGGAAGTATTGGAGGCGTCTAATTCGTAATTCTGGCCAGAGAAGGCAAGATAATCTTTGAGATAGGTGTATTGAACGGAGGCGTCTTTTGGAGTGCGCAGAGAAACGGCGATGGTGTCATAGCCTTGGGTTTCGACTTTGTATTCGGAAATGCCCCAAGTATCCAGACGGCTTCTCATCGTGTTGGCGATGTCTTTGACAATGTATTCGCCAGCGTTATCAACATCGGTCTCATCGAGGAAATGGAGGGCTCCATTGCCATCGACGACGCCATAATTGCCATTGAGGGATTCGTCTTCGTAACGATTGGCTTTGAAATAAAAGGTCTGACCATCGGCATAAGCCAAGTCGGCATCCATATTCATGATGGTCGGCGCAAGAGCGGCACCAGAAGCGACGAGCATTGCCGCACTGATGGCCAAATAAGCGATATATCTGCGCATATTCTGTTCTCCTTAAGGACGATACGAGCACTGAAATATTTAATATTTCACGCGTCGGTGAAAAGGATACCCTCTTCTAAGGGGTTAAGCAATAAAAAAATAAGGGATTTCCCTATGGGAACCCCTTAGAACAGTCGATTTTGATGGGCTTTCTTCAAATGAGCGTATGCCTTTTCGGTGGCTTGACGGCCTCTGGGTGTGCGATTAATAAGCCCAATCAAGATGAGATAAGGCTCATAAACATCCTCCAGATTGCCGATTTCTTCCCCAATGGCAGAGGCGATGGCTTCTAGTCCTACCGGGCCGCCGTGATAACGGTCGATGATCGCGTTCAGATAACGGATATCCACGTCATCTAATCCCAACGAATCGATCTTCAACGCATTCAAAGAAGATTCGGTGAGATCGAAGGAAATCGCTTCTTTGCCTTCGTAATTGGCAAAGTCGCGGATGCGTTTGAAGATGCGGTTTGCAATACGCGGGGTGCCGCGGCTTCGTTTGGCGATCAAGGTGCAGGCTTCGTCATCGATTGGCGTTGCATATACCCTACTGGTTCTTTGGATGATTTGCTTGATTTCGCTTTCGTTATAGAAATCAATCTTTAGCGAGATCCCAAAGCGAGCCCTTAACGGACCAGAGAGGTCCCCTGCCCGAGTCGTTGCCCCAACAAGCGTAAACGGAGGAAGCGGGATATTGATGGCGTGAGAGCTTCCGCCTTGATTGATCACGATGGAAAGCTGGAAATCCTCCATGGCGCTATAAAGGACTTCTTCCACCACGCGAGGAAGACGATGAATCTCGTCGATGAATAAGACGTCACCAGGCTCCAATTCACTCAAAATCGCCGCCAAATCCCCCGTCTTTTCGATGGAGGGACCGTTGACGATGCGGATTTTTCCGCCTAATTCATTCGCGATGACATAGGCCATCGTGGTCTTGCCTAAACCAGGTGGGCCATAGAGCAAAACATGGTCAAGAGGCTCTTTTCTCTTCTTGGCCGCGCCGATAAAAACCTCGAGATTGTGTTTCATCTCGGTTTGACCGACGTATTCTTTCAGCGTCTGCGGACGCAGGGTCAATTCGCTGGATACATCTTCGGCGTCTTTTTTGGCATCGAGGAGTCTGGACATTATGAGGATTTCCTTAATTTACGAAGGCAAAGCGTGATGGTTTCCTCCACGCTTTGATTGGGTTTTGCAACAACGGCAAGCACGTCATCGATTTCTTTGGCTTTAAAACCAAGTTGTTTCAACGCAAGGCGAGCTTCTTGATAGGATTCAAGGTTGCTTGCAGGACGGGTGGAAACAAGTTTGCCCTGCAAATCCAAAATGATTTGAGAAGCGGCTTTCGGTCCGATGCCAGGCAGCTTTTTCAAATAAGAGACATTATTGGCCTCGATGGCTTGGAATAGTTCTTCTGGAGTGGTCGCTCCAAGAGCTGCAATCGCGGTTTTCGGGCCGATGCCTTTGACCGAAATCAGCATGCCGAATGCCGTTTTCTCGAGTTTGGTTGGGAAACCGACGAGATAATGGTCATCTTGGGT
>ONWJ01000046.1 GCA_900321535.1 uncultured Erysipelotrichaceae bacterium | reverse complement strand
TCGTTAGCGGTCTTGATAAAGCGCATGACATTGTCATAGTTATCAAATGGTTCGCCAGTGCCCATGATGACGATATGGGTGACAGATTCGTTAAATTCGGAAAGGATGTTGTTCATGACCATCAATTGGCCCATGAGTTCCTCAGACTTCAGCGATCTTTCTTTGCGGAGCAATCCGGAAGCGCAGAAGGCACAACCCATGTTGCAGCCGACTTGGCTGGATAAACAAATCGCATTGCCATAGTTATAGGGCATCAAAACGGTTTCGACCTTTGCCCCGTCGTTCATTTCCAGCAAAAGTTTGATGGTCCCGTCTTTGGAATCCTGGCGGGAATGAAGGCGTGGAAGATCAATGCAATAATCGCTTTTCAAGACGTCTCTAAAGCTCTTAGAAATATCGCTCATCGCATCAAAATCGAATACACGCTTGCGGTAAATCCATGAAAAAACCTGCTTGGCGCGATATTTGGTTTGGCCAAGAGAAACGAATTCTTCCGTCAATTCAGGAAGGCTATATCCGAGTAGATTTTTCTTCATTTGGATGATGCAGAAGCGATGATGGTTTCGCTTTTTTGGAGAGGCGCTAAATCAACAAGTGGGGATGGTGCGACATCGGCTTCCTCCACTTTTTGCATGACTGCGACATAAGCGGCAGTCTCGTATTTGGCAAAGGGGAAGTATTCTTCTTGCTTGATCAAACGGAATTCGTGGTGATTCTTCAAGAAGTTGGAGACAGTGCCTTTGCCTTCTTTCTTTGAAAGAGTGAAAACGATATAAATCAATTTGCCGTTGATTTCGACGTATTTGGCGCATCCTTCTAGGACATTGCGTTCTTGCTCGAGGATGCCATCCATCTTGTCGGTATCAAAATGCAACAGGTAATCTGGGGTTTCAGGAATGCGATCGAAATTCGTGGAGTTCGGGACAGCGAAGACAAGGTCTTGCTGACGGGAAATAGAAGCATCCATGAAGGTTGGATCTGGAGCAGAGAAGAAATTGACGTTCGACAATTCCTCGGCTTTGATGACCTTTTTCACCGCGACTTTCTCGTCCACTTCCGGGCAGGCAAGGTTCATGCCAACATTGCGGCCATAGCTTTCGATCAATTCAAGTTCAAAGGAATGATCGTCATTGCCGTTATAGAGGAGGATTTCTTTGCTGGCATCGACGCGATATTCATCAACGATGGCTTTCACCAACATTTTCTCGATGAAAATCTTGCCTTGGCGGAACATCTCGTTCTTGCGAAGGGATTGGTGCCCTTCGTAGCAATAGATTCCTTCCACTGGAGATGGGGTGAAATCCGGGTTGCCATCTAATGCATTGAGTCCAGCGACAGAAGCGCGAAGACGCAAGGTGGAAACAAGTGGGCGAGAGAACTTTCTAAGGCAACGGAAGGTAAGCGGGTTGCCATAATGCTGCAAGATTTTGACGGTCCATTCTGGAGCGTTGTAACGGAGGGAAAGATAAAGCCTAGAATCACGGGCGATATCTTCAGGGATGATTTCTTTCTCTGGGTCATCGCCACGAGCGAAAAGGACGGTGATTTCTTCTTTTTTGTCCTCTGGCATCTTGTCGAGAACAAACGCTTTCACCGCTTCGGCATCGAGGTGTTTGTAGTAATAATTGTTGGCTAAGCCAAGGCAAAGGTAACGACGAGCTTGGGCATCGAGAACTTCTTCGTAAGGTTTGGTGAGATACTGAAGAAGGAGGTGATGACGGAGTTCGCAGCCAAGCAAGCCTGCGACATCACCGCGGAGGGAACGGAGTTCCACCTGGGTTTGGAACGTGCCTTTGAGCACATCCAAAAATGGAGTTTTCTCCTCAATGACTTTTTGGAGTAATTGCTCCGCTAACTGAATTTCTTTCATGTTCTTCGACCGCCTTTCTCAGTTTTTCTTGCGATAAGCCTCATCAAGCGCTTCTTCAAAGCCTTCGAACGCATTACCCAAGTAGATGGATTCCTCGTTATTGATGTCGACTTCTTCTTCGTGATGGTGATGATGGTGTCCATCGCAATCGCATTCGTCCTCATCGGTTTCTTGGACCTCAACGAATTCTTCATCGTCGTTGTATTCGTTCGGATTGATTTGATCCGGACCGATGAATCTCGGGTATTGGTCGTTGATCTTTTGATGAGAGTGCTCTTCGTGGAAGTAGTTGAATTGCACCGTGACGTTGATGGAAAACTGAGTCAAAGTTTTGAAAATATAGTCCGTTACGGCCTCTTCTACTGGATGGCACTGCTCTGGAGCACGAACGATGACAAGGGTGTCCCAGCTCGTTTGCTCAACACCGGAATGGAACATCATTCCTGCGTGCGCGTAAAAAGAAATTTTCTCCTCGTCCACTTCAAAAAGCTGGGCGAGATTGGCCGTGTGGTCTTTGGAATAATGGCCGACTACATAGGGGTCTAAGCCAAGAATTTGGATGGTGATCATGATAGTCCTCTGCACTTGCTTGTGATATTTTATCACACCTTCCGTCAAAAGGGGTATCAACAATCGATGGGATCTACGTCAAAACGAATTCTCACTCCAGCCAGCCCATCCAAGGTCGATTGGACTTGTTTTAAATACGCCTTCAATTCTTCTGGATGGCGGGTTTTGATCGTCAGCGTTTTCTTGTAAACGCCGTTTAGATATCCAAAGTAAGGTGAAGAAGGACCTAGAACAACAAGGTCATCAAAGCCCTGCTGAAGTAACTCATTTTTCAAATTTAAAGCGGATTCTGCAGCTTTTTCTTCATTTTTGGAAGAGAATTCCATCACGATGAGATAGACAAATGGAGGGTATTGGCTGACGTGTCTCATCTGCATTTCGCGATGATAGAATTTCTCATAATCCTGTGCTGCTCCAAGACTGATCGCATAATGAGTGGGGTTATAGGTTTGAATAATCGCTTCGCCTTTTTTATCTCCCCTACCTGCCCTACCGACGGCTTGGGCAAGCAACTGGAACGTTGTTTCACATGCCCTATAAGAAGGTAGAGATAAACCAAGATCGGCTAGGACTACTCCCACCAAGGTGACATTTGGGAAATCATGCCCTTTGGCAATCATTTGGGTACCAACGAGGATGTCGTAATCTCCATGAGCAAACTCTTTTAAGGTTTTGTCCACTTGATTACGGACTTTGCCGATATCCGAATCGAGTCTTCCGATTCTGGCATTTGGGAAATGTTCTAATAACGTTTTGACGATGCGCTCAGTCCCAAAACCAACGCGCATCAAAGCATCGCTATGACACTGCGGGCATGTTTCAGGATATTGCTGAACATAACCGCAGCGATGGCATTTCAACATTTCATCATGGCGGTGATAGGTCAGGTTGCCTTGGCAATTAGGACAGGCAAATACATAACCGCATTGAGAGCAACTGATATAGCTAGAATACCCACGTCGATTGATCAAAAGCATCGATTGCTCGCCTTTTTGCAGTCGATCTTTCAAAGCATCTAAAAGCACTTTGGAGTAGACGTGCTCCCCTCTTGGGAAAGCATTTTTGGCGCTTAAATCCACGATTCTTGTTGGAGGAAGCGGGTTCTCATGGACTCGCTTTGCCAT
>ONWJ01000002.1 GCA_900321535.1 uncultured Erysipelotrichaceae bacterium | reverse complement strand
TCGAGCTTGAATTCTAACGTGTACTTCATGAAAAATACCCCTCCTCCTGGTTGTCCAGGATTTGGGGTACAGTTCAAAAAAGCGTTCTCTTTTCTGCTCTAGTTTTTCGGGTAATAACGGCTGGTGACGCCCTTCCAGTCGATTCTTTTTCCCTCCGAATTTACAATTCCATAACCTTCTAGATTATGCATAGAACAGATTTCGCATTTGACAACTTTATATCGGTTGTTGTCAATCATGAAGGTTGGAAAACCATCCGCTTTGCTTCTATTGTTCTCCCAATGCAGTGGTTCAAAATTATTCATCAGATCCGCATCGGATTCTTCTCCAAATTTAGACTTTGGTTTTATATGATCTATCTCCCACCCGTAGGAATAATACTTGCCCGTTCCATCCGGTCTATTATTTCTTTTTTTATCGGTTTCTCCGTAATCGTCACGATACATCCACGTTCCAAAACAATCCGTGGCCCATTTTTTAGCGCCGAAGATTGAATCCCATATTTCTAACGCTTTTTCTTTTTCCATAGCAATATCTCCTTTTCAAAATATTACACAACGTTTCGTTCGTGCAGGGCCACGGAAGGCCGGACGGTCGGTCCCGAAGCCACCACGAAGCGAATCGCCATCTTTGGCGGTCTCAAGACCACTCAAAGTTTTCTTAGGGATCTAAGATTTTCTAGAACTACGAAAGATAAAGCTTTGAGTAAGAAAAACCCGCCTTCTTTAAAAAAGCGGGCACGGTAATCAATTGGATGGAACCTGGCCTCTTCTGAAAAGATCTCTGGTATACACCTTGGACTCAACGTCGTCCAAACAGGAGTCATAACGGTTCACGATGATCGCCCCGCTCCTCCTCTTGAACTCGGATAGGTCATTCACGACCACGGACCCGAAAAACTCGGATCCATCTTCAAGCGTCAGCTCATAGAACAAAACGAATAAGCTGGCACCCCTTTTATGTGGAAGTGCCCGCTTTAGAAAATATATGTATGAAGCAGGAAACTATTTCCTATCTTTATAGTTCCTATTCAACCAGTTCATATAATCCCCGGAGGTGCATTCGTCCAGCCACCACTGGTTCTCGTCGTACCACTTTATGGTCTTCTTGATACCCTCCTCGAACGTCGTGACGGGGTCCCAACCCAATTCGACGTTCGCCTTATGGGGATCGATAGCATAACGTTGATCATGACCATGCCGATCCGCCACATGAGTGATAAGAGATTCCGGCTTGCCTAGCTCAGCAAGGATTCTTTTGACGATATAGAGGTTGTTTCTCTCGTTGTGACCGCCTAGATTATAGACTTCGCCAACCCTGCCTTTTTCAATGACAGCAAGGATGCCCCTGCAATGATCTTCAACATAGAGCCAATCTCTGACGTTAAGGCCTTCGCCGTAGACGGGCAAAGGAAGGTCCTTCTTAGCCTTGTCAATCATGAGAGGGATGAGCTTCTCCGGGAATTGATATGGCCCATAGTTGTTGGAACACCTGGAAATCGTGACCGGCAAGCCATAAGTTCTGTAATAGGCGAGAACCAAAAGATCCGCGGATGCTTTTGACGTCGAGTACGGCGAAGAAGTGTGAAGTGGGGTGTCTTCATGAAAGAACAGATCCGGCCTATCCAACGGCAAATCGCCATAGACCTCGTCGGTGCTGACCTGGTGATATCTCTCGATTCCATACTTGCGGCAGGCGTCCATCAAGACCTCGGTGCCGATGATGTTAGTGGTCAAAAAGGACTCCGGATCCAAGATAGATCTGTCTACATGGCTCTCTGCAGCAAAATTCACCACTACACTAGGCTTCTCATCTTCAAAGATCTTGTAGATTGCTCCCCTGTCCCTGATGTCCGTCTTATAGAACTTGTAGTTCGGGTTCTTGAGCTCTTCTTTGATGGTCGACGGGTTTGCAGCGTACGTGCAGACGTCGACGTTAATAACTCGCCACTCAGGGCGTTCTTTCAAGAGCAATTTGCAGAAGCAATTACCGATGAAGCCGGTGCCGCCAGTAATCAAAATCGTTTTTTTCATAAATCAAATACCACCTTAGACTCTTTTAAAGAAGGATGTTTCTTATCTTTTTCGCTCAATAGTATCTCGCCAACACCGGGCCACTCAACTCCGATACTCGGGTCGTTCCACATGACGCCCCCTTCATCCTCTGGATGATAGAGCTCGTCACACTTATAGCAGAACGTCGCAGTATCGCTCAATACCACGAAGCCATGCGCAAATCCCCTAGGAATCATGAATTGGTTGCCTTTCTCGGCGGAAAGCACCACCCCTTCCCATTTACCGTAAGTTGGGCTGCCCTTTCGAAGGTCAACAGCAACATCAAAGACTTCGCCCTCAATGCAACGAACCAGCTTTGCTTGAGGATACGATTTTTGGAAATGGAGACCACGAAGGACCCCCTTCTTAGATTTGGATTGGTTATCTTGGATAAAGCCGTAATTGAGGCCGGCTTCTTTGAAAACGGACTCTTTGTAAGTTTCCATAAAGTAGCCGCGATTGTCCCCGTATTTCTTTGGTTCGACGATGACTACGCCCTCGATCGAGGTTTCGATGAAAGTAAAATTCCCGATGGTTTTTGACATGTTATTACCTACCCAATTCCTTCAAATACCTGCTGAGCGCATCCTTCCAAACCGGAAGCGGCTTGAACCCGTTCTCGATCAATTTGGTTTTATCCAGTCTGGAATTGAATGGCCTCTTGGCAATCGAGACGCCATATTCTGCAGTAGTCACGTGGCGAACCGTCACCGCCTTGCCCGCTTGCCGAAAGATTTCTTCCGCAAAATCGGCCCAGCTGATGAAACCACCTTCATTTGTTGCATGATAGTAACCGAACTTTTCGGTTTCGATCATATCAACCAACAAGCGCGCTAGGTCATGCGTATACGTAGGCGTGCCAATCTGATCGGCGACCACTTTCAATTCCTTGTATCCTTTGTCGGCCAAAGAAAGCATCGTTTTAATGAAGTTCTTACCGTTTAGGCCAAACACCCAGGCAATTCGAACGATGAAGAATCGTTCCAACTGTGACGAGACGGCCAGCTCTCCTTGGAGTTTGGTTTCGCCATAATAGTTCTGAGGCGAATAAGACTTGTCATCGGGCTCCCAAGGTCTTTCACCTTGCCCATCGAAAACATAGTCTGTCGAAATATAGAGAAACTTAGCGCCGACCGTTTTGGCGGACTTCACAAGGTTGTCGGTACCGTCAACATTGATTCGTTTCACCAAAGGTTTATTCGTCGCATCCTCAGCCCCGTCAACATTCGTCCAAGCGGCGCAATGAATGATTGCATCCGGATGAATTTCGGCCACGATTCTCTCAACCTTGGTTTTGTCGGTGATATCCAAAGGAACATAAGCATCCCATCCGGCTTTTAAAACCACTTCGTTCTCAGGGCGAATATCCGTTCCGATAGACGAAAAACCGCGCTTATGAAGCTCGTTAATTACATCATGCCCAAGTTGTCCGGCAACACCAGTTACAAGAACCTTCATAAGTCTCAGTACTTAATCTTTCCGCTCGCAACATTCAAAAGATGTTTACCGTATTGGTTCTTTTGCATCAACTTGCCCCGTTCAACCAGAACCTCTTTTGAAATCCAACCATTCTTATAGGCGATTTCTTCTGGGCAACAAACCTTTAATCCCTGATGATCTTCAAGAGTCTTAATGTAATTCGAGGCCTCGACCAATGATTCATGCGTGCCAGTATCCAACCACGAATAACCGCGCCCTAGAGTAGTAACGTGGAGATTACGTTCTTCGAGATACATATTGTTTAGGGTAGTGATTTCCAATTCCCCGCGAGCAGAGGGCTTGACCTGTTTCGCCTTAGCAGAAACGCCAGCAGGATAGAAATAAAGCCCTGTCACACAGTAATTGGATTTTGGATAAACGGGCTTTTCTTCGATGGAGATAGCATTTCCTTCGTCGTCTAATTCGACTATGCCGAACCTCTGTGGGTCATGAACGAAATAGCCATAGATTGTTGCTTTATGTTCTTCTTCGGCGCGCCTCACCGAATTCTGGAGATGCTTGATTAGGCCCGCGCCATAAAAAATGTTGTCGCCTAACACCATCGCGCAGGCGTCATTTCCAATGAACTCTTCCCCAAGAATAAAAGCTTGCGCAAGGCCGTCGGGAGAAGGTTGAACCTTATAAGATAAGCGAATACCGAACTTGGAACCATCTCCTAATAGCTGTTCCATTCGAGGAAGATCGGTTGGGGTGGAAATGATTAAAATGTCGCGGATACCCGCCATCATCAAGATAGACAGCGGATAATAAAGCATCGGTTTATCGTAAACCGGCAAAAGTTGTTTAGACGTTACAATTGTCAGCGGATAGAGCCTAGTTCCTGAGCCACCCGCGAGAATAATGCCTTTCATTTTGGTGTCGTCCTTTATTGATATTATAACTCTTCCTATAAAGGTTGTAAGTGGAGGTATTTTGAATATCAAATACCAACTTTCTTCAGGCGTCTACATACGATAAACTATGTACGGCATGGTTGATTTATTAAAGAGCTTTTATTATTTTTGGTCTCGATTATTCAAAGGAAGACGAATCCAAGGGAAAGCGCACGCTCGATTTCATTTTCACGGAACAATCCTTCATGGGGAATGCATCCACCTAGGCGAGGATTTCACCGTCTCAGAAGGCTATGTTTTAGCGTGTTACCCCCCCCAACTCAAAAAAGGCCAAAACGATAATCGCGCAGTTGAACCAGAAATCAATATAGGACCTCGTTTCTTTGCAAATCGCTTTTTACGCATGTATTGCGCTTGCCGAATTGAAATTGGGGCAGATTGTCTGATTGGAAGCGATGTCCTAATCACCGATAACGATCACGGAATTAATTTGAACCTCACGGGAGTCCCTTATAGAGAGCAGCCTTTGACTTCATCACCAGTAACGATAGGAAAAAATGTTTGGATCGGAGAAAAGGTGTGTATTTTGAAGGGGGTCAAAATAGGTGACAATTGCGTAATAGGCGCTGGTAGCGTTGTAACAAAATCTATTCCGGCCAATTGCGTTGCGGTAGGTAACCCGGCAAAAGTCATCAAACGTTTTAGTCAAGAAACCGGGAGTTGGATG
>ONWJ01000174.1 GCA_900321535.1 uncultured Erysipelotrichaceae bacterium | reverse complement strand
TTAGACGAAACCAAGACTTTGTCAGCGCCAAGATAGATTTGTCTAGAAACAGAGGCAAAGTATTGGAAGATAGGAGAAGACTCTTTAATGCCACCTGCGGTCAAATTGCTTGGCCATGGATCAAGTTCATATAAAAGAACCTTAGTGCCGTATTTTTTCTTATACGCTAGTCCAGGCTTAGCCATCATGATAGGGCTAAGCTGATAAGCGAAAACAACGTCAAAGCCACCACCCAATCGTTTCGCAACTTTCGAAGCGTTTCGTGGAAAAGCAAGATAGTTTCGGAATCGATGGGCAATTCGTTTCCCTCGAGGCGGGGCGTAGCAACGGATGACATGCACGCCGTTTAACGTTTCCTCTCTTCGCTCCGATTTGGAATAACCGGGGTAGAAAACTCCTTCAGGGTAATTTGGTATTGCAGTTAAAACAGTAACCTCGTGGCCGCGTTGAACAAGCTTTTCGCAAATATCCGTAATGCGAAAAGGCTCAGGATAATAATGTTGGCAGACAACGAGGATTCTCATTTGTTGCGTTTCTTTCTTGCTTCGTTCGATAGATGAACTGTTTCCAAGATCGTTGGAGTTACGCCGGAAGCAACCATCATCGAAGACGAGGCCTGGAGATCTTTGGGCAAGCATTTGCCACCATAACCATTAGAAGGTTGGTTGTAATAATCGCCAATGCGAGGATCAAGCCCCATTCCATGGATAATCACACTGGAATCGAGGCCATTCGCACTGGCGAAAGAATCGACTTCATTGAAAAACGCAACACGCATGGCGAGATAGGAGTTAGAGAGGATTTTCACCGCCATCGCTTCTTCGTTAGAGGCAATCAAAACCTCAGGTTCACATTCTAAGCCGCTAAGGTAATCTTTGAGGAAGAGGTCCAAAGAATCGCCATCAGACCCCACCACCACTCTTGTAGGATGCGTCGCATCTTCAAAGAAATATTTTTCGCGAAGGAATTCAGGGAAACAATGGATGCGCAATGATGGAAAGCGCCCTTTAAATTCACGCGAATCCAATGGATTAATGGTGGATCGGATGAAGATTTGCAGGGAATTTGAGTTTTCGAGATTTTGAATTTCATCCAAAATCATAAAAACATTCGAGGTATCCAATAGTCCCGTTTTATCGTTAAGCGGCGTAGGCACGCAGATAAAGACGTAGGAAGATCCATCCATTGCTTCAGCTAAAGATGAGCTTGCATAGATGCGACTTTGATTCGCTTGGAAGAACGCTTTTTCTTTTTCTAATCCTAGAGGCGCTTTGCCTTGCTGAATCAAGTCGATTTTCGAAGTATCGGTATCATAAAACCATACGTCATGACGCTTGGCATAGACGAAGGCAACCGCCTCGCCAACATATCCTGCACCGATAACCGTGATTTTCATGTTTAGATTATCCTATTTTTGGTTTTTGAATTGTAGCATTTGGACACGATCGGTACCCAAATCGATTCTTGCTACCCTATGCTTCCCTCTGTTGTTGGTGTAGCAAAAATACATCTGCGCGTTTTCAGGGACGACAATATTAGGGTCTTTTCTGAAATCCAGAACCACATTGTGCTTGCCGTATGGGAAGATCCTCAAGGCGTACCCTCTCTCTTTGTCTCCGCTGATAAAATCGAAGTTGTCGTCTGCTTGGATTGGCATTTCGCTAAGTTTGGAATAGACGTACATTTTTTTGTTTTCGATATAGACAAGGGAGATGTTCCTCATGTGAGTGACTTTGCCAGTTGTGTTTTCAATCTTAAGGCGAACCTTGTATTCGTCCTTGTCATACAATGCCATTTTCCACGCCATGACAGTTAACATTTTGTCGGCATTTCGATACATTCTTCCGGCAACCTGCACTAAAACAACGATTAAAACAGTCGCCAAAACAGACGTTATGGAAATAATAATCGGCGTTGAATTAGGTACAGCTTCTAAAAAGTTCATAAAAAGGAAAGCCCAGGCATGTCGCCTGGGCGAAATGTTCTAATCGGCAATTAGGCTTTCGCGCGTTCGGCAATAACGATGACACGTTCATCGTCTTTGGTATCAACAACAAACAAGACACCGGTGAGGCCAGTCTTAACCATGGCGATGACCATCTTGAAGTCGATGTCGCCAAAGGAGCGGCTGGAAGCAATGTGCGAATCGGCTTTGCCTTTCGCCATCGCATAAATCGCGTTCATCGGAAGACCGATCTTAACAACGGATCCGCCTTTCTTTTGGATGATGACACGGACAACGGTGCCGTTGACGGTGCTCTTTCCAGGTTTATGACCGGTGAAAGCAGGGACCGGGAGCATCTCAGGCTCAACTTCGGCAACCGCATTTCCGCCGTTTTCTTGTTCATTTAGCTTCAATTCTTCGTTTTCCATTTCCTAGTATCCTTGTCTAAATTTCGCTTGCTAGGGTTATTCCCAAAGGGAATTATAAACATTATTGACGATTTGACGATAGTTTCTTTTCATCGATTTTGAACATTTTTCGCTTTTTTTGGTCAATTATGATTTCAACCACGTTTCCTTGTTCACGATATCAATGTATTTCTCGATGATTTCCACTACCTTTGAAGAGACGTTATCAACGTCATAATCAGGCACGATTGGAAGTTTTGTTTCGCCACGATGAATGCTTCTTGCCTTATCGATAGACTTGCGGATTCCTTCGTAGTCTACTCCGCCCTCAACAATTGATCCGTGCAACGAAGCTTCTTGACGTTCTGTCGATGTGCGAATCAAAACAGCCGGGAAATCAAGAATGGAGGATTCCTCTGAAAGCGTGCCGGAATCAGAGAGAACACAATAAGCGTTCTTCTGAAGTTTCACATACTCAAAAAATCCGAAAGGCTTATGTTCGACAATGAAAGGCGACAACTTAAATCCCCTTTCTTCCATCCGCTTTCTTGTCCGCGGATGCACCGAAAAGACAACCGGCATTTTTAATTCATCGGCAATTCGATTCAGCGCCGGGAATAGACGATTGAATTTGTCTTCAATATCAACGTTTTCTTCTCGATGGGCCGACACAACTAAGTATCCGTCTTTCGAAAGTCTCATTTTCTGAATGATGTCAGTGGCTTCAATTTGCGAAGAATACGCATCTAGCACTTCTTTCATCGGAGAACCGGTAATGATAGTTCT
>ONWJ01000209.1 GCA_900321535.1 uncultured Erysipelotrichaceae bacterium | reverse complement strand
GTCGTTTCGATCATGCCATGCACCGCGAAGAAATATGAAGCGGGCCGCCCACAAAACGCGGCTGTTGAAAAGCTCCCGGATGTCGATGCTGTCTTAACCACCCGCGAACTCGCCGACATGATCAAGCGTGCTGGTATCCTCTGGGATGAACTTCCAGAAGAAGAGTTCGATCAAGATCTCCTTGGCCAATACTCTGGCGCAGGCGTCATCTTCGGTGTTACCGGCGGCGTTATGGAAGCGGCTCTCCGTACCGCTTATCACACCTTGACCGGCAAAGAATACGGTCCAATCGAATTCCACGAAGTCCGTGGCTTAGAAGCCGTCAAAGAAGCTGAAATCGATATCGAAGGCACCAAAGTCAAAGTCGCGGTCACTTCTGGCATGAAGAACGCCAAGAAGCTCCTCGATGACATCCGCGCTGGCAAATCCGATTACGCCTTCATCGAAATCATGGGCTGCCCAGGTGGCTGCATCAATGGTGGCGGACAACCATTCGTCAAGCCATCCATGCAGACCAACGAAGGACCAGACATCTTGGATACCTATCGTCAGAATAGAGCTGATATTCTCTACACGATCGATGAGAAGATGACCCTCCGTCAGTCTCACAACAACCCAGACATCATCAAGCTCTACAAGGAATGCCTTGGCGAGCCATGCAGTGAACTCTCTGAGGAGTTGCTCCACACCTCTTACGTTGCTGATCGTCCAGTTTTTAAGAACTAAGCAACCGAAACCCATAACGAATAGCGGCCTCCTAGCGGGGCCGCTTTCCTTTTGCGATTCTTATCAAAAATTCGTGAAATCTACCACAAAACCCGCTTATTTTTATGTAATTCCCTGCAGATTTGCGATATTTTTCTATCTTTGATAAGTTCTCTGACACTCCAGCAAGAGGCGTGTTCAACAATGTCAAAACATGCTTTCGCTGGACGCTCAAGGACCTCCAGGAGTCATCATTAGTTGCTGTTGGACATAGCGGAGGCAACCTTTTTGTCCACTCCTTACAAAGGACTTCTCTTGCCTGTGTTAGTCAACTGAAAAAAGTTTTCAGGCAAGCGGTCATGTAAGATTTGAGATGAAAAATAGGGTCTAAATTCCCTTTATTTCATATGCTTATTTTTCTTAAAAGAAGCATGCACGGCCTCGCTAATTGCATCCTCAATTTTGTAATTAATCAATGCACGTACCCCCTCAATTGTGCTTCCACCGGGTGAACAGACCTGTTCGCAAAGCGCTTTTAAGGAGTAGGAAGAAGCCTTAGCTAAAGCCACACTTCCTTCCGTGGTTGCTAGGACCGCTTTGGTAGATTCATCTTTACTTAGCCCAATGCTTTGACCTGCCTCTACTAAGGCGTTGAGGAAATAATCAATGAAGGCCGGGCTAGAGCCTGAGATAACGGAATAAGCATCCATTTTATCTTCTTCAATCTCTTGGACGGTTCCCATCGCGGATAAAATGGCTTGTTATTTTTGAAACGATAACACAGCAAGGAAAAACATGTAGAAGATTGTACGCTTTTTCAAAGACGAATCGCCCAATAGCGACTATAATAGGTCACGGATTATATATCCGTGATTTTTATGGCTTATCGACATTTCTTCTTCGATTTAGATGGCACTTTGCTAGATACCATCGTGGATATCGCGAATGCGATTTCCGATGCTTTGGCCAAGCGAGGCTTTCAACGTCGATATGACCGTGAAAGCGCGAAGGCCTTAATTGGCAATGGCGCGGATGCTTTGCTTCATCGTGCCTTGATTGGCTTTCGTGAGGATCCTCAAGAATTCGAGGCTCTTAAAAAGGAGTATTTGCCGTTATACAAAGCCTATCAAGGTAGAGACTGCGACACATTCCCAGGGCTTCCAGAAACCTTGCTTGAATTAGCTCAAAAAGGCGTGGATTTCTCGATTGTCACCAATAAGCCAGATGAGCTTTCAAAAATCATAATTTCCAAAAAACTGCCGCAAATCCCGTTTCGTTTTATCCTTGGCCACATAGAAGGCAACCCTGTAAAGCCGAATCCATATCTTGTTGAAAAGATCTTGAAAGAAACGGGGTGGAAAAAAGAAGAATGCCTCTTCATTGGCGATTCTTATGTGGATTTAGAAACCGGCAAAAACGCGGGATTAAAAAGTGCGTTATGTACTTGGGGATATGATCTTCATTATGACGACCTCAAAAAGGTTGCCGATCATATCCTGAACCAACCTCGAGATCTTCTAGATCTCATCTAACTACGAAAGGAAATATGGTACTATTTGTGTATGAAACCGATCCGTCTTTATAACTCACTTGGCAATCAATTAGAAGAATTCAAACCCCTTGTGGAAGGCAAGGTATCTTTTTATGTCTGCGGTCCGACCGTTTATAACGATCCTCATATCGGCAACTTCCGCCCGGTCATCGTTTTCGATGCTTGGAGAAGATTATTCATTGCTGCTGGATACGATGTTACGTTTGTTTCCAATTACACCGACGTAGATGACAAAATCATTAATCGCGCGAAAGAACTCGGCATTTCCGAGAAAGAATTGACCGAATCCGTCATTGAATCCTTCCGTGGATTAGTGGATGAAGTTGGCTCTTTGCAACCAGATATCACTCCAAAACCGACCGTATATATGGAGAAGATGATCGATTATATCGATGATCTCGTCAAAGAAGGCAAAGCCTATGAATCCAATGGCGATGTCTATTTCTCGGTTACCAATATCGCCGATTACGGCTGCCTTTCTGGTAACACCGTCGAATCACTTAATAGCGGCGCTCGCATCGAGGTGAATTCCCAAAAGAAATCCCCGATTGATTTCGCATTATGGAAAAAGACCAGCGATGACGGCATCAAATGGAATTCTCCTTGGGGAGAAGGAAGACCTGGCTGGCATACCGAATGCTGCGTCATGATCAATTCCATTTTCAAAGAACAAAACGGTTATATCGATATTCATGGCGGAGGCTTCGACTTGAAATTCCCTCACCATGAAAACGAAATCGCACAGGCTGAGGCTCATAACGAACATCATTTGGCCAAATATTGGCTCCATAATGGTTTCATCAACATTGATAACGAGAAGATGAGCAAATCTTTAGGCAATGTCATTCTTGCTAAAGATGTCATCGCGAAATTCGGTGGCATGCCGTTCCGCCTCATGGTGTTAAATACCCATTATCGTGCGCCTCTTACGTTCACCGAAGCCACGATCGAGGAAGCAAAGAAGAACTTTGAACGCATTCAGATGGCGTTCAAGCAAGCGACCGTCACGTTGCAATTAAACGGCGTTGATCCGAAGACATTATCTTCTTCGAAAGATGATGCGTTCTTCGATGAACTTTGCAATGACTTGAATACCCCGAATGCAATCACCGAGCTTTATAGCCAAATCAAGGTGCTCAATCAAACGCTTCGCACCCGTCCTTTGAATTTGGACGCCTTAAAAGAATGCGTTGGAAAGCTCAATGACTATTTCTATGTCCTTGGCTTAGATGTTCGTTATCCAGTGCTGAGTGACGATGACAAGAAGCTTTATCAAGAATATAACGACGCGAAAGCAAATAAGGATTTCGCGACCAGCGATGTGCTTCGCGCAAAGTTGATTGAAAAAGGCATTTTATAAAAATATTTCACGAATTTAATCGAAATCTGCAGAGATTTTAGGATTTTGAAAGGAGACGGTATGGACATTCGCGACAAAGATGGCATTCTTATGGTCAGACGCAACGCAGTCGCTGAGAGCATTCATT
>ONWJ01000044.1 GCA_900321535.1 uncultured Erysipelotrichaceae bacterium | reverse complement strand
TATGACGTTTTCTATGAGATATTTTGCCAATGAGACGTTAGCAAAAATCCTACCTATTATTTTATTTATAAAATAGAATCCCATTTTTCATCGCAAAATAGGGTTATTATTCGTTTGAATTCTGAAGTTCGATTTGTTCTTGCAAACAGTCTTGTCACAAAGTGCCACAAAAACCAGTGTGACACTTTTGTTGCAACCCGGTTTTATAATTCTAAAAAATATAAGAGGATGCTCTGTTCTCTTCTAACGCACCCATGAAAGAAACGAAACGGAAAACGACGAATATCAAACTTGCCATTTTTTTGCCGTTGCTTGCTTTGGGCGTCTCTAGTGTCGCTACTAGCTGCGGTGCCGGCACTGACATCGTCGGCATCCATATGGCCAAAGAAGAAACCATCAATGTCTATTATGGTAATTTTGACTATACCGGCATCGATATCACCCTCGAATATCGCGATGGCTCTACCAAAGATATCCCACTTGCAGAGGACATGATCTCAGAAGTGGAGCAACTGAAGTTCTTTAAGATGGGCGAACAGAAAGTCGAAGTCGTCTATCGCAATCGCTTCAAAACGTTGATGCCAATCGATGTTTTGCTCAATAAGTTCAAAGACTCCTATGCCTTAGTAGGCTATGACTGCGTCTATGACGGTCAGCCTCATGTCGTCACCATCAACCAAGAATTGCCCGAAGGCGCGGTCATCACTTATCCATCTGGAAACATTTTCACCAACGCTGGTAATTATGAAGTCGTTGGAGTCATGAGCAAAAACGGTTATGAAACCAAAACCTTAACCACCATGCTCAATATCTTCCAAGCGGAACGCGATGCCTCGGATATCGTTTTCCAAGACACCACCCTCGTTTATAACGGTGAGATGCGCGGCATCGAAGCTTTAAATGTCCCAGAAGGAGTGGAAGTTACTTACGATACTTACGACTACAACACCCACTTCCGCATCAATAAGGTCGTCAACGCCGGCAAATATCTCGTCGTCGCTCATTTTGAGGATGTCTCTCCTAATTACGCAAAAATCCAGGATAAAGAAGCCATTTTGACGATTGAAAAGGCTCATTACGACCTTTCTAACATCAGTCTTGATGATGTGACTGTTCCTTATGATGGCCACGAATACGAAGCCAAATTAACCAATGAGCAACTGTTGCCTAGCGGCGTGGAAGCCAAAATCGATTATTATGATGAGAACGATCATCTTGTTACCAATCACGCCAACGCGGGTACCTATAAGATGGTCGCCACATTCTCAGTTAAGAATCAAACCGACAATTATTATCCGATCGAGCCGATGACCGCGACGCTTACGGTCGCCAAGCGCATCGTCAAAATCAGCGATATCGTGCAGTTCAATAGCGCAACCGTGAGCTTCGAAGAAGGTGTGGTTCATTCTTTGGCCGCGACCGGTTTCCCGACCGACAAAGTCCAAGTGACGTATGAGAATAATGATCAATATTACGCGGGCGAATACGAAGTTATCGCGCATTTCTCCGCCATCGACCCCAATGAAACGGTGGATCTCGAGGAAATGAAAGCTTTTTTGGTGATTAACCGTGTCCGTCGTTCCGTCAAGGTTTATAACGAAGCCTCCGAAGCAGAATATAAATACGATAAGCCATTCTCGGCCGAAAACATCGTCATCGCAGATGGCGAGGCCAGTGTCGTAGGCATCGACACCGAGGTTTTCAAACTTGCTACATTGACCTTCACCTACACCGATGACCTAGGCGACACAAGGCGCGTAGCCGTTAACGAAATGGTAAACGGAAAAACCTACCAATATGTCGCGGTTTTCGAATACCTTGACGAAAGAATGAACGAAAGCGTGATCTTATCGCAAGAATCCGATAACTTCACCTATATCGCAAGCTGAGGGGAAAACGATGAAGAAGCGACACGTACTTTATATCGTTCTCGGCATCTGCTTGGTGCTCTCCGCCGCTTTGACGCTTGCCTTTTTCTTCCTGCGCGTCTTCCATCATTATGGTGAGCATCTTGATTTTGGCAACCTCATCGCTTTCTTCGTCTTCTTTGCCGTTTTGTTCTTCCTGATCGCCTCCGTCGTGGCATCTTCTAAATTTGCCTCCGGGGTTTTCCAGGAAATGCTCTTCATTTTCTCCTCTCTAGCGGTTATTTCCGCCGTCTTATCCTATTTGTTGTTCGCCCTTATCGACTGCGGCTTTGAATTCACCATCGTCGACTGGCTCGGAAGCCTTGGCAGAATGCCGATATCTTGGGTATACCTGCTTGTTTTCGTTGGGGTTTTCGTGGGGTTATTCCTGATTTATGCCTTCTTGATCAACAAGAATTTCTTCAATACCCTCCTCCATAAAGACGCGAATGATCTAAAACGTGTCAAAGGCTCCAATCTTGAAAATAGCCGTTGGATGAATGACCGCGAGAAGAAAACCATCTTCAAATTCTATGATTTCAATGCCTTAAACGAAGTCACCAAGGATGGCATCCCTGTTACAGCAACCCTCGACCGCAAAGGCAAAACGATGGAAGTCGGCTTCAATTCCCCATGCCATTCCATCATCATCGGTTCTACTGGTTCTGGTAAGACAACTACCTTCGTCTCCCCGATGATTCAGCTTCTCGCCGCCACCAAAGCCGGCTCCTCCATGGTCATCACCGATCCTAAAGGCGAGCTTTTCCAACTCCATTCCAAATATCTTCGTAGCAGGGGATATGACGTCAAAGTCATCGATCTACGCGATACCTATTCCTCTTATCGCTGGAATCCGCTTGATTCCGTCTGGGAAAACCACGAACTTTATCGCAATGCCCATACCCTTGCCTTCAAGCGTACCGACGATATCACCCAGTCTGGTCTCAAGATCGAGAAAGCGGCAGGGGATGTCACCAACGTGAAAGAATGGTTTGAGTTCGATGGCAAAGCCTATACCGATTACAACCGTTTGATCTCCGCGGTCAAACTTTATAAGAAGAAAATCTATGATGAAGTCTATGAAGACCTCAATGACCTCGTCACCGTTTTGATCCCGGTCGAAAACGAAAAAGACCCACTTTGGGAAAAGGGTGCCCGCTCCATCACTTTGGCGGTTCTTCTCGCCATGTTAGAAGATGCTCTTGACCCAGAGAACAAGATGACCAAAGACAAATTCAACTTCTTCAATTTGGCAAAAATCCTGCAGAACTCCAATGATGATTACAAAATCCTGCGTGATTATTTCAAAGGCAGAAGCCCATTATCGAGAGCCTATTCCTTATCCAAACAGGTCTGCGATGCCGCTCAATCGACCCGCGCTTCCTACATGTCGATCGTCTACGATAAGCTCACGCTTTTCAATGACGCTGGCATCTGCGCTCTCACTTCAACTTCCGATTTCACCGCCAAATCCTTATCCGATCACCCAACCGCATTGTTCTTAAAGATCCCTGACGAAAAAGACACCCGTCATAACTTAGCGGCCATCTTCATCCTTAATATCTATAAGACCCTCATCAAAGTTGCTTCTGCTACGGCAGAACTCGCGCTCCCACGCAACGTCTATTTCATCATGGATGAATTCGGCAACATGCCAAAGATCTCTAAGTTCGACAAGTTCATCACCGTCGGACGTTCCCGCAAGATTTGGTTCACCATGATCATCCAGTCTTACGCTCAGCTCAATAACGTCTATGGCGATAACGTCGCTGACATCATCAAAGGCAACTGCGGCATCAAGATGTTCATCGGCTCCAACGACATGCAAACCTGCAAAGAATACAGCGAGCTTTGCGGCAACATCACCGTCGCGACCACCTCTACCTCTGGTTCCGCCCATAGCGACACCAACTACTCCACCTCTTATCAAGTCCGTCCTTTGATCTACCCATCCGAGCTCCAACGTCTCAACCATCCTGGCGATATCGGACACGGTATCATCGTGACGTTCGGTAACTATCCACTCAAAACATACTTCACGCCTTCCTTCAAAGTCCCGCTTTACCAATTCGGCGAAATGGATCAATCCGATCTCGATGAACGCTCCTTCGATGAGAAGAACGCTTTCTACGATATCCGTTTCCGCAACAAGAGAGTGCTTGAGAAAAACTCTGGTCCAGCCGCGACCCAACAGAAAGTCGAAGAGAAAACCGACGAGAAGAAAGTGGATATTAACGAGCTCGATTATGCGACCTTGTTGCAACTTTTCGTCGAATTCCAGAAAACCCACCCTGGCATCACCATCAAGGATTTCGTTGCTATGGTGGAAGATGGATCCATCCCTCTTAGAAAGGAGCCGAACCAATGAAAAGCAAGTGGAGAAAACGCTTATTCACCTTCATCACTGCGGCAATGGCAGGGCTCCTGATGAGCCACGGCCTTCCTGAATTGGCCGCTGATTTGAACGCGGTTATGGTGACCGCTGACGGCGGAAACACCGTCAATTTCACCACCTCCATGGCAGAAGCCAATGACTCCAACCTCGTCTATGTCGATATCAAAGCCGAAGGCAATCCTCATCAAAAAGTCACCGTCATCTATCGCACTTCCAGCGGAACCGCGATTGAAAATGTCGATTATGTCGGCGTCCATAACTCGGTTGACATGGATCTTGGCATCTTAGGCCAAACCACCTATCGCGTCGCCATCAAATGCTTGGATGATGCATCCACCCGTGAAAAACTTCGCGTTTATGATAGCAACGAAACTTACGGTCGTTATTTCAATTTGCATTTAGAATCCGTTACCAACGCTTCTATTGGTCAAGTTAGACAATGCAAATGCTATTTGCCTTATGACTATAAGGTCGCGGCGACCACCGGACTTAAAAACGATGTCACCAACCGCAAGATCGCTTATCTCAACGATTATCGCGACATGATTTCGAAATACCACAAAGGCGATAACGATATCAGCGGCAAAGAAAACTGGAGAACCTGGAAAGAAGGCGTCTCTTTCAATAACGAGACCACCAAGAGATGGGTCAATACTTACATCAACCCTGGTTTTGCATCCGCTTACGGCTCCTACGTCATCAAAAACATCGACGATGATAAAATCCATTCCACCAGCAACATTTATATGCTCTCCGGCAATAAGGAATTCATGGAAAAATACTCCCGCGACAGCAGTTGCCCAGGCCTTTCCTTATTTTATGAAATCGAGCCTTGCACGAGCGGTGGTCACCGCATCGATGGCAAAGCCATGTATTACATTTCTCAAAACATCAATCCTTGGAAACAGCGCGATGAACTGGTGGACCTTGAGGAACTCCACGTCGTTTCCAAAGATCGTCGTCGTATCTATTGGATTCAAAAAGACAGCGCTTGGTATTCCGGCGCCAACTCCATCTATGATTCCATGTTCTATAAGACCGATCCTTATAACGGCATTTTGGATTATGGCTTATCCATCTTCAACAACAACAAATCCTGGGACCGTGAAGTCCATGACATTTGGCTCTTCCTCACCCTTTACGATTCAACCGCTCCTAAAATCGTCAGCCAGTATAGCGAATACGACCCAATTAGCCAGGCCGTGCGTGTTTATTTGCGATTCAACGAACCGGTTTTCGCCTCCAAAGGCCAAGAGATTTACGTCAAAATCAACGGCAAAAACTCCTTCTTGAAAGCCGAATACAAAGAAGGCAATTACAGCGATACCCTCGTTTATCAGATTCCTTATCAGGATGTCCCGCACGATAAGAAGATCACCTCCATCACCTATCAGCTTCCTTCTGAAGACATCGTCGATATGGCATATAACCTCGATGCCTACAAAAACATCTCCAACAACTATCTGAAGACCACGGAAGACTATATCTCCACCAACATCACCGGTGGTGGTATCGACCTCTGTGCTCCTCAGCTTGCCATCGACCTCGCCGTCTCCAACTCCCCGAAATCCATCTACAATCTGATGCTTTCGGCCAACGGCAAAGGCGCGACCTCTTTCGATACCGGCACCGTCTATTACACCTGGAAGAATGAAGAACATATCGACCAGCCAACCTCCCCATCCTCTTATGATCATTCCCACGTTTTGACCAGTGAAGAGCAGGGTTCTTTCGGTGTTACCCTCGCCAAAACCGATCAAACCCCAAGTGGCGATTACTATCTCCACGCCCTTGCGGTCTCTCAATATGGCATCATTGCGAATAACGTCTTCGGTCCTTATAAGCTCGATGGAGACGCTCCGGTCATCAAGCAACTTGACCCAAGCGTAGATTTGCTCCGCCGCAAGACCTATCTCCTGGAAGTTCAAAATAAGCCAATGAACACCAGCATCCAAACGATCACCGCCTTCGCCAAATACAAAAATAGCGACGGCGTGGACACCGTTGGATCATTGGACCTTGTTGCAGATAGTGAGCCCATCTCTTCGTTAGGCCAGCGCGTCTATAAAGATACCTCCCAAGCGGGTAAGTTCACCTTGGAATACCGTTCCAATATCGATGAAAACGACACCACGATCCCACAGGATGACTTCATCCTCGGACTCATGGGCACCCGCTCTAGACTCCCGGTTGAGATCTATTTTGAAGTCTTAGACGCAGCAGGAAACAAAGCCAAGTCTTCCTCTATTTCCACCGTCTACGATAAGCGC
>ONWJ01000089.1 GCA_900321535.1 uncultured Erysipelotrichaceae bacterium | reverse complement strand
CTCCCCAGAGTCCGGAGGATGGCCTTAACGAAGAAGGTGGACCACCCGTGGAAGGACATGGACGACATACAGTTGCTCCGAAGCGCGGGGCTTTACGAGATGGATTTCCTCACCGGCGAGAAAGGGTTCAACCTTGCGGCTGTGTTGCTTCTTGGCAAAGACGAGGTCATCCAATCGTGCTGCCCGGGGTATCGCACCGACGCCATCTTCCGCGACGAGCACCCAGACCGTTATGACGACCGGCTCATCGTGGAAACCAACCTCATCGAGAGCTATGACCTATTGACGGGATTCATCGCGAAGCACACCAACGACAAGTTCTTCCTGCTCGATGGCGCTACCACCAGCGTCCGCGACATCATCTCCAGGGAAATCGTCGGGAACGTCTTGGCGCACCGCGAATTCAGCAGCGCCTTCCCTGCCAAGATCATCATCGAGCCCGACCGCATCGTCACTGAGAACTGGAACAGGCCCCAATTTCCCGGAAAAATCGACCCAGCGTCCTTTACGCCGTATCCCAAGAACCCGATCATCGCCAAGTTCTTCGTCAACATCGGCTTAGCGGACGCCCTTGGCTCCGGAACGCGGAACCTTTACGCATGTTCCCGTATTTATTGCGGCGGGGAGCCGTCCTTGGAGGAAGGCGACGTCTTCCACATCTTCGTCCCGTTGAAGATCGATGAGAAAGGCGAGGTCAACAGATACGGCCTGACGGAAAGGCAACGTGCGGTACTCGCCACGATCGAGGAGAACCCAAAATCCTCGGTAGAGGAAATCGCGGCTTTGCTACAAACGTCGGATAGGACGGTCTATCGGGAGATTTCGGAGATCAAGAAAAAAATGTCGCTGGCTTTCGATAAAAAAACGCAGTCCTGGGTCATCAAATAGAAATGGCTTTATAGGAACTGCCATGGGGGCTGCCACGAATGACAACTCCTTGGCAACTCCTCGACTGCCCAATCGATGGGCATCATACAAACGAATGGTCTCAATGAGACATCATACAAAACTTCGATTTCGTCGGTGTTTTCCCGTGAATAATATGAGAGGTCTCGCCGATGATCGCTCCAAGAGGCTGCCAATTAAGACTATGGAGCTGCCATGGGAACTGCCACGAATGGCAACTCCTTGGCAACCCGTGAGTTGGCTCGGTCAACGAATGGCCCGAGAAATCGCATAGTTGTTCCCGCAACGCAGGAGTGAGTCGGTTCCGGCTCACTTTTCCTTTTGTTTTCCCTTTCCAAAGCACTATACTACAAGGCTGCGTTTCGTCAGCTTAACGGAGCATCACCATGCATCACCATCATCACCACCATCGCATAGCCGCAACAAATCATCGACATCATCACCGGTTCCACCACTCATCCACCGCGCCAAATGAACCATTGACCTATGAAGGGCATGTCAAAGTCGCGAAAGCATCGATCATAATCTGTTTCTTCATCATTTTCTTCTCTATTTCTTTGATGATCGGCTTATCCTATCTGGTTTTGTCTTCGGACTATATCCCCAATCTCTTGTTGATCCCCTTTATTCTCTTCCCCACGATCGTCCTTATCGTCAGCGTCATCCAGATCGTCCGTTCCGTCCACTTTCTAAAAATCGAACTCCCATCGAGCGAAGAATAGCAAAAGCCGCCAACTTGAACTGGCGGCTTTTGCTTATCGAATCGGCTTAGATGTTGAGGTTGGGGTTTTTGACGATGAGGTTGTCGTTTTCGATCTCGTTGTCGTTTTGCTCGATGACGTTCTCTTCCTCGAGGTCCCCGGCGAGCTGGTCTTGGAAGTTGACGCCGCGATGGAGCCTGGCTTCGAAGGCGTCATAGCGGCGGTTGGCGGCCTCGTAGATCTCTTGGTTGACGCTTTCTTCCGCGTTCGCCTTGGCTTGGACGAGGGTCATGCAGAACATGCCGCGGTCCTTTCCGGCGCCGCGAAGGCCTTGGCACATCTCCGCCGTGACGTCTTTGGGATCGACGTTAGGGAATTTGTGGCGGAGGTATTTCTCGGCCAAATCGGTGGCTTTGTCGTAGTCGCGCTCAGCACCGGTGTTCTTCCACGAATCGACGCATTCGGCTAAGTCGCTCCATTCCTTCGACGTGCGCCCGAGGAAGCGTTCGAAGGCGCTGCCTTGGAAACGGCGCTTGAAGGTCGCGGGGTCAAAGTGGAGGTTGTGCTCGTTGAAGAAGTCTTCGAAGCGCTGCTTCTTGCTCTGCTCGAATTGGAGGAGGCGGCTCACCTTGCCGGCGTTAGCTTGGTTGTAGTTCTCCTGCTCCTCGTGGAGGCGTTGGGCGCAGCGGGCATCGAGCTCGTTAGTTTCGTTCTCGTTGATGGAAGGGCCGCGGAAGCGCTGCTCAAGGCTTTGGATGGGGTTGGCGATGAAGTTCTTGAGGAATTGGCTGTCTTGGTCGTCGCCGAGCTGGATGGCATGGTCCAAAAGCGTGGATTCGACGCGGTCCCTGGCGAGGGAGACGAAGGAGCCGATGTTCATCTCGTTCTTTCCACCCTTGAAGTCGCGGATATAGTTGCGGACGGAATTCTCCAGCGCCTCGGAGAGGCTCTTGGGGTTCCATTCGGCTTTGTGGATGGGTTCCAAGGCTTTGGCGACCGGAGCGTAATTGGTCACGTCCTGGAAGGCGTGAGGATGCACCATCTGGTTCTTGATATCGTCGTAATACCCTTTCTGGAGACGGAGAAATTCCTTGGTATCGTTATGCCCGTTGAGGCCGAGGGACTCCTCGTTTCGGTTCACCATCTCCTCGAGAGGGTTATCGATGAAGTCCAAAAGCGCTT
>ONWJ01000182.1 GCA_900321535.1 uncultured Erysipelotrichaceae bacterium | reverse complement strand
TTTTTCACCATCACATTTTGTTATTTCGTTATCAATTCTTGAAAAACGTAAAATCCTTGCAAAAATGCACCAAAAAAGCGCGAATGACAATTTATATCAACGGACGATTTGTAACAATATTTGTGTTTGTAAAACCAACATATTTGAAAAACGTAAGCTTTTCCTGTAAAGCATGCCTTGAAATAAGCGTTCACACTTCCTTGATTTCCGTTTTCGGTGGCGGGAACTTCTCGCGCGTGGTAACGTAATATAAGCTTCTAGTCCGCCACCAAAGGAGTGATGATGAAAAAGCATGTTTTGGAAAACCAAACGCTGACCCTGTTTTTGATGGGTGAACTCAATTCGTTCAACGCTGATGACGAGGAAAAGGAAATTGAGTCGATCATCGAAGGCAAAGAGCTTTCGTCTATCATCATCGACATGGGTGAACTAACTTATATCTCTTCGGCCGGACTGAGAATCATTGCTAGGATCAGGCAGCGTTATGATGACGTCACCTTAATTAACGTCCCAGAAAGTATCTTCCATATTCTGGATATGGTGGGCTTCCAAAACCTGATGCGCATCCAAAAGCGCGATGAATAAGAGGGCATGTTAGATGGCGAAACCGAAGAAGGAACAAAAGCAGAAGCTCTATTACGATAATGAGGCCGACGCCAACAAGTACATGAGCTATGTTAACGGCGTAGCCGGTGTTTTAGCTCTTGCCATGTGGGTCCTTTATCTTACCAGAGTCTTCACCATTCCCGATCATTTCTTCCCAGTTGTCTGCGTGTTGTTCCCGGCGGCTGCGGTATTGATGTTCATCCCGCTATTCTTCGTAAGAACCGATGCCATTCGTAAGCCTGGTTATAAATATTTCATCCTGTTTTCCCTTTTAGCGGTCATCATCGCTTTGAATATCACCGTTCCTAAGCACAGCCTTTTGTTCTGGCCGTTTGCCGTATTGATCGCAAACCATTACTACAATCCAACCATCGGCAGAACCATCTATGTTGTCACCATCTTCTCCATGCTCATCTGCATGTATTTAGGCATGTTCTTCGGCGAATTCGATGAGAATCTTTTCGGTGGTGGCGTCATCCTTCCTGACGGCACGATCGGAACGGTTGAAACCCTCCAAGAACGATTGGATTTATTGCAAAAACTGACCGAACAAGGCAACAACCGATATTTGAAGGTCTTACTCTTCTATTTCTTCCCACGTGCCTCCATCGTTTCTTTGTTCTTCTTGGTGTCCAACTTATTGAATCACCGTAACCATAAACTCCTTGAAATCGAAATCCTTTCTCACGATGAGCGAGAAAGAGCCAAAACCGAGTTATCGGTCGCTAGAGACATTCAGATGAACACTTTGCCTCTGGAGATGGCGGCATCTGACGATATTGAGATCGTTGGAGAGCTGAAAGCGGCTAGAGAAGTCGGCGGCGATCTTTATGATTATGTGGATATCGATGAGCACCATGTCGCTATTTTGATTGGCGATGTCTCGGGAAAAGGGGTCCCGGCGGCGATGTTTATGATGAAAACCATCACCTCTTTCCGCGATTTCGCGACCAAAGGCAAGACCCCGTCTGAGATTTTAAAGCAAATCAATACCTCCATCATGAAGGGCAATCAAACCGGCATGTTTGTTACTTGCTTCCTCGCGATCCTTGACAAAAGAGATGGGAAAGTCATCTACTCTAACGCCGGCCATAACCCTCCATTAGTTGGCTCAAATACCAATTTCCGTTACCTTAATAGCAAGCCAGGTTTGCTTTTAGGATGTTTCAAAGAAGCGTTCTTAAAAGATGAAGAAATCGTTTTGGCCCCAGGCGAAAGCATGACCTTATATACTGACGGCATCACCGAAGCCCGCAATGAAAAGGGTGATTTCTTCGGCGAAGACCGCTTCCTTGAGCTGATGAATCGCCGAGAATATAACGGCATCATCGAATTGCATCATTCCATCAAAAACGCGATCGGCGATTTCGTTGGAAGCGCCCCGCAAAGCGATGACATCACTTTGCTTACCATCAAATATCGCGGCGATCGTTATTTCGCCCAAGAGAAAGAATTCTCGGCGACCAAAGAAGAAACCTTGAATATGCTCGGTTTCATCAATGATTTCGGCGATCATTGCAAGTTCAGCCAGGAATTCAAGAATCAACTTGCCATCGTCGGCGATGAGATTTTCTCCAATATCATCAAGCATGGTTATGACAATAACGGCGGTGAGATCCATGTCCGACTTCTATTTGAAGAGGATAAGAAAGAATTCATCATGACCATCGTCGATAAAGCCAAGCCATTCAACCAGTTAGAAGTCAATAACGCCCCTGTAAGCGGGGAAGTGAATAAACTCAAAGTTGGTGGGTTAGGCCTTATCATCGTCAAGAAACTCATGACCGAATGCGCTTATGACCGCATCAATGATAAGAACATCTTGGTGCTGAAAAAACGTTTCGAATAAACACTCTTAAAGCACGGCTTCATCATCTCTTTTTAGGCCGTTTTTGCAGGAATTTTCCAAAAAGAGTTGAGATTTGCGGGCTTTTCTAAATTTCTATTCACAATAGAAGCGACGATATCTTCATGCG
>ONWJ01000043.1 GCA_900321535.1 uncultured Erysipelotrichaceae bacterium | reverse complement strand
GCAAAACCAACACGCATGCCTTTGGACATCGCGTATCCAATCACCCCGTAGCTGATTTCCGTTTTGCCCGATCCACAAACCGCATAGACAAGCGTGTCGATTCCGTTTTTGAAGTTATCCAAGATCGTGTCGCTTAATGCCTTTTGCTCTTTGGATAAGGAATAGGATAAATGAAATCCGACCGTCTTCGCTTGAAGGGGAGGCGGGGTTAATTCGTCGCCCAGAAAGGAAATGCATCTTCGGCAATAAAGAACGCCGAGCCGATTCCCAATTAGTCTTGGGTCCGTATTTCCGCACCTTGGGCAACAAAAAGACTTTTTATTTTCTGAATCTTTCTTTTGTTCCATTGCTTAGGGGCTATTTCGCCCTACTTATATATAGGGCAATAAAAAAGATGGGGCCAAGAAAACATAGGTCCCATCGAAAGAAAAAATTTTTAAGAGTTATTCTTCAATCATTTTCACGCGTCTAGAATGCTTGGCTAACGGCGAGGCTTTTTCAGTTAAGAAGATGTCGACGCGACGAAGGACATCTTCTTCTTTCATATAACGCGCCCCGAAGGAAATGACGTTCGCATCGTTATGCTCTCTCATCTTACCTACGACGATATCGTCATAGCCGATGCCGCAGCGGATTCCAGGAACTTTGTTGGCCGCCATCATGATGCCTTCGCCAGATGTGCAGACCACAATACCGAATTCCGAATCCTTATTGGCAACCGCATGGGCGACCGCGTGAGCATAAACAGGGTAATCACAGGAAGAGGTATCAAACGTTCCATGATCAGAGACCTCAAAACCGCGGTTATTAAGGTGTTCGACGATTTTGTTTTTCAAGGCGAAGCCACCATGATCGCAACCAATGGAAACAGACATCCAAGCATTGTTATAAACTTCAAGGATATCGTCTAAAGAGATAGGCCCTTCGCGAACGATTTTTGGTTCTCCCGGAACGCTTAAATCAACAATGGTCGATGGATTTCCACCGGCGCATTCTCCTTCGACAATGCCGTCAATCTCACCGTTAAAAATCTTAAAAACTCCGTCAAAAGTCGTCTCAACTGGTTCATTGGAGCGATTGGCAGATGGGACAAGTAAGGGCTGATCAACCTTCTCAATCAGATTGAGAACGTATTCGTTATTAGGAATGCGAACTCCGATTGTTTTCTTTCCAAGGTTTACCCACTGCGGAACATTTTCTCTTGCGCGAAGCAAAACGGTTAGTTCACCCGGGAAGAACTTTTTCATAACCGCGACCGCGCCAACATCGATCTCGCAACATTGGACCGCCTGCGTCAAATTGCAGCACATCAAAGTAAATGGTTTATCTGGAGAACGACGTTTTACTGCAACGAGCTTATCAAAACTTGCTTTGTTGCTTGCGATAACGCCTAGTCCATACACCGTTTCGGTTGGGAATGCTAAGATACCTCCATCTAAAAGAATCTTAGCGGCTTCTTCTATTTGGGTTTGATTCAGATGCTTGGTTTCCATCGTCTTTCTCCTTATTTGCAATATACGAATAGGAATCGGGTGAGTCCATTGAGATCTTCGATAAATTCGTACTCATAATCTTCAAGATAACGCTGCATTAAGTCGATTAGATAATCCTTGAGGTCATATCCAATCTCGAAACACATCAACAAGCTTCCTTTTTTCACCTTCTTATATTTGGAGAAGATGTCTTCATAGACCGAATGGGCTTTATCCAAATATAAAGCGCTGGATGGCTCATAGTTCTTCACCGAGTCTTGAACTTCATCCTTGTTCAAAATATAAGGCGGGTTCGAAACAATGATGTCTAGATTCATGTTCGCATCGATAAATGGTTGCAAGCCATCACCTTGAAGCGTTTGAACGCGAAGATTGGAATCGGCGATATTCTTTTTTGCAACTTCAAGCGCATCGGAAGAGATATCGCTCGCGGTAATGAGCCAATTGGAGAACATTGATTTCAGCGTAATGGCGATTGCCCCACTTCCCGTACCGATATCAGCGCAAACGAGCCAGTTTCTTGGGTCGAAGTAATCAGTGATGCGTTCCGAAATATTAGCAATGAGTTCCTCGGTTTCCATCCTAGGAATTAAAACGCGAGGATCAACATAAAAACGATGATGAAGGAAACGTGCTTCGTTAATGATATATTCAACAGGTTCGCCTTTTTTTAAACGCTCATATTGCTCTAAAAAGAGGGGTTCTGCAGCAAATTCTTCATCTTTATGGAATAAAGTATCAATGGGTTCAGCCCATCCCATATCATGGGAGATCAAGATACGGAGGTCACCAGAAAGAACGCCGAACGCCTTTCCTTCTTCAATAGCCTTGGTATAGACTTGAAGGACTGTTGCCATTAGGCTTGTTCCTCCAAGAGTTTCTGTTCTTGGTCAAAGTGAATCAGTGCCTCTAATAAAGCGTCCAAGTCGCCTTCCATGATGCGGTCAAGCTGATTGACTGTATAACCGATACGATGATCGGTGACACGGTTTTGCGGGTAGTTATAGGTGCGGATCTTCTCTGAACGCTCACCAGTACCAACTTTCAATTTACGTTCGCTGGCGCGCTTTGCGTCTTCCTGCTCTTGGAAGAAGGCAAAGACTTTCGCGCGGATCATCTGCATCGCGATTTCTTTGTTTTGAAGCTGGGCTTTCTCGGTTTGGCAAGCGACCACCAAGCCGGTAGGAATATGGGTGATTCGAACCGCGGATTCGGTCTTGTTAACGTTTTGTCCGCCAGCACCTTGAGAATGATAAGTATCGATCTTCAAATCGTTAGGATTGATTTGAACATCCACTTCTTCGGCTTCAGGCATGACCAAAACCGTCGCGGTTGAAGTATGAATACGTCCGCTGGATTCGGTCTTTGGAACGCGTTGAACGCGGTGTGCACCAGATTCGAATTTCAGTTTCGAGTAAACGGCATCGCCTTTAATCATAAAGGAAACATAAGCATAGCCGCCGGCCTCGGAGACGTTGGCGTCGATGACTTTGATTTTCCATCCCTGACGTTCGGCGTATTTGGTGTACATACGGAACAAGTCGCCAGCGAAAATATTGGCCTCGTCACCACCGACCGCACCACGAATCTCAACGATGATGTTCTTGTCATCGTTTGG
>ONWJ01000134.1 GCA_900321535.1 uncultured Erysipelotrichaceae bacterium | reverse complement strand
TGTTTTCCATCGTTCATGTGGGAAACTCCTTTCGAAAATCGCTAAGCTACAGCTTAGAAAAGATAATGAGGTGAGAATTAATGTCAACGAAGATGCATTATTCCTCAGGTTGTTTTAAGTGCATCTTAAGAACAGACGTGTGATATTCGGAGAAATTCTCACGATATCTTGGGACATAAATGATTTTGCCGTTCTTATTTACGAACACTGGCCAGACATAACGGAGATTAACTGGCATATGCCAAACAGAATAAAGAGTTCTGACTGGTTGGAGGTAGGAGTCGCACACGCAGGAATCGGATGGGATAGCGGTGCGGATGGTTAACGGATAGTCTTCGGCATGGATGCCGCGATCTTCCGCGCCCATCGAGAAATCAAGGTCGAATTGCTCGGTTTCAAGTTTGCCAGGGGCTTCTAGTTTATAAGAGTATGGAAGCGTATCGAAGGAGCGACCCGCGGTGATCATATCGTACTCTTTGATGATGTAGAGATTGTCTTCGATCTTGAAAGAGTCATTGACGTTCTCATTCAGCAAGAAAGCGCGGATTTTTGCGATTTTTGCCGGAGTAAGTTTGGCTTTTTCAGAATACTTATGAAGGAATTTGGTCAAGGTAGACACGAATTCGCCGCCGGAGAGAGAAATCAAAGTACGGATACTAAGTTCTTCGCCTTCGTCAATTTCGTTCTCGACGATTTCGACCATACGGACCTTATCGTCGTTGACATACTTCATTTCCTGGAGAAGTTGGTCACGCTCAATTTCGCTCAACGCCAAGATGGTTTTGCGCGCTTCGCTGCGGGTGAATTCATTCTCATAACGCTCCTCGTCCATAGAATAAGGGACGCGGTTCTCGGAGTTGTAATCGAGAAGGTCTTCTCTGGAATATTGAAGAAGTGGACGGATGATGATCATGCCTTGGGCAGAATAGACGGAACTATAACCATATCGGTCTCCAACGACCTTACGGTCTCTTTGACGGAGATAGGCTTCTAGCAAATCGTCTTGTTGGTGCGCCAAAACAAGGCCCGATGCATCGTAGATTTCATAGAGTTTACGGAAGAAGTTGTAACGAGTTTGTCTCGCCCATTCCCCGAAATTCTCGCCATCTTTGTATTTTTGATCGTCTGGTAGATCGTCAGCATTGATGTATTCATAACGGAGACCGCGATCTTCACAATAACGGCGAAGTCTTTCGTAATCCTCGGAGGAGTGGCGGAATTTGTTATAGTTAACCGCCGCGACAATTGGCTTAACACCAGCTTTTTGAAGCATGTCGACCAAAGCCATGGAATCAGGCCCGTACGTGCACGCGACAATATAGTTGGCGTCCTTGTCAAATTTGTAATCTAGCATGGTTTATCCTCCAATGATTTCATCAGCAACCAAATCATAGCACTCTTGGGCGTTGGATTTGTTCGCAAAAGGCTTAATTTCTTTTACTTTTACGGTAACTTTATGCTTTCCAAGCATCAGTACCAATTCGTCACCAGCATTAACTTCGCTAGAGGGCTTGCCAATTTTCCCGTTGATGACGACATCGCCATCATCACAGAGGCTCTTCGCAACCTCTCTGCGTTTCACTAAGCGCGATACTTTTAAAAATTTGTCGAGTCGCATGAACATAGTGTATAGGAATTTTTAGCACTTGCAATACTTGAGTGCTAAAATCCTATAATTTTTGCTTGTGCAAAGACTATTTTAGTCTTTCATCGCCTCTAATGCACGCTCATAAACCTCATGGGTTTTCTTGAGAATCTGATAAAGAGACTGAATCCAGTCATCCTTTTTCTTCACTTTGTAAACAACGCGTTTGTTCATGAAAGAAACCTTCAGCACGTTCAAATAAGGAACCAAGACTTCAAACAGTTCGTTTCCAATCCCGTTGATGCGAGATACTGAGGCAGCCAGCGTGATGATGATGTCGGTCTCGGTTTCTTCAAACGAATCGAACTCTTCTTGCTCGGCAAAAAGATCGACTTCTTTCTTCTGAATCAAGAACTTCACTTCCTGTGGCAATTTGCCGTAAATATCTTTCATTTTTTTCGTAAAAGCCTGCAAATCCCGCTCGGATTTGATATCTTCGAGTTCTTGATATAGTTGCAATTTATCCGATTCTGACGCGTATTCTTTCGGGATATAAGCATCGATCGTGAATAGCTTCTTCGGGGTGGGTTCTTTTAACGCTTCGCCGGTTTTTCGTTCCGTAACTGCCTCATTAAGAAGTTTCAAATAGAGGTCCAAACCGACCGAATCGATGAAGCCCGCTTGTTCAGGGCCAAGGATGTCACCTGCACCGCGAATCAAGAGATCGCGTTGGGCGATTTTGTAGCCAGATCCAAATTCGGTAAATTCTTGAATGGCTTCAAGGCGCTTCCTTGCCGCATCATTCATCTTCTTATGTTCGCGATACATTAAATAGGCATAGGCAATGCGGTTGCCACGTCCGACACGCCCTTTAATCTGATAAAGCTGAGATAACCCGAACTTGTCCGCGTCTTCTACAATCAGCATGTTCGCATTTGGAATATCGATGCCGTTTTCAACGATAGAAGTGCAGACCAATACGTTGATTTCGTTATTGTAAAAACGTTCCATGACATCTTCGATTTCTTCTTTGTTCATCTGTCCGTGGACCACGCCGACGGAAGCCCTTGGAATGCGGTTTGCTAAAAGCGAAGCAACGTTATAGATCGTCTCTACAACGTTATGCAAATAGAACACCTGGCCATCTCTAGCTAGTTCTCGAGCAATCAATTCATCTACAACATCTCGCTTGAAAGGAGTGACATAGGTTTGAATCGGCATACGTGAGGTAGGGGCGGTGTTGATTTCAGAAAGCGGGCGAATACCAACCAAAGACATTTGGAGGGTTCTTGGAATAGGCGTAGCAGAAAGCGTCAGACTATCCACGCCTTGCATCATCTCTTTGATACGTTCTTTCTGTTCTACCCCAAAACGTTGTTCTTCATCAACGATCAATAATCCAAGGTCTTTGAATTCAATCTGCTTGGATAATAAGCGGTGCGTTCCGATCGCGAAGTCGATTTTTCCTTCTTTTAAGCCCTTGATAGAACCTTCTTGGATTGCCTCAGGAACAAGGCGTGAGAAAAGGGCAATGCGAATTCCAAAACTTGAAAATCTCTGCAAAGCTACCTCGTAATGTTGTCTTGCAAGCAAAGTAGTAGGGCAAAGCAAGGCGACTTGTTTGCCAGCCGCGATTGCTTTAAACGCGGCTCTAAACGCAACTTCTGTCTTACCGAAACCAACGTCACCGCAAATCAAGCGGTCCATCGGAACATCGGATTCCATATCCGCCTTGATCTCCTCAACCGCTCTTTGTTGGTCAGGAGTTAAAGTATGTGGGAATTCTTCCTCAAACTTCTCTTGTAACTCTTCGTCTGGTGGGAAAGAGAAGCCTTTGTTTCTAGCGCGACTGCCATAAAGGGCGATAAGACGGTCCGCCAATTCGTTGATGCGTTCTTTGATCTTCGCCTTTTTCTTTTTCCATTCGCCTGAAGATAGATGCGAAAGCTTTGGTATGGCGCCTTCTCTTCCAGCGTATTTACGGACAAGTCGGAATTGCTCTAATGGAACATATAAGAATTCGTTGTTAGCGTAAGCGATATGAAGGAAGTCGCGATGCACTCCATCGACTTCAATGGTTTTGATATCTAAGAATTGCCCGATACCGTTATATTCGTGAACGACATAGTCACCGGGTTTTAACTCTTCATAGCTCTTTAAAATCGTCGCTTCTTTGAATCTGCTCATAAAGCGCGAAGAAGCGGACCGATGACCAAACAGGTCGCTTGCATTGAGATAAGCGATGGATAAAGAGGGAATCTCAAATCCTTCAGAAAGAGAGATCTTGGCGATGCCGATTTTGCCATTTGGCAATTCGTAGTCATCGACATATTCATACGTCATGTGCTGCTCTTCAAGCATGCTGAGAATCGTTTTTCTTTGCTGTGGTTCACTTAAGCAAAGAACGACTTTTTGATTCATCGAGGCATAGGATTGAATCGCGGCAAAGGCAGTAGACACTGAGTGCGAGTTCGAAGTAATCGTGTGCGCTTGGAACGCAAACGACTCGTCTTTTCCAGAAGCAAACGCGGATCCATAAATGGCTTTCTTAACACCGCGAGTCGCGTCGG
>ONWJ01000029.1 GCA_900321535.1 uncultured Erysipelotrichaceae bacterium | reverse complement strand
TCCAGAGATCGCTAAGCCTGCACCGACCAGCAATCCACCTACACCGCGGGTAAGCAAGATACGCTGCATGATGCGGATGTGGTTTTGTTTGCCTTGGCCAAATAATGCAAGGAATGCTTCTTGGAAAGTCATGTTGCCAACAGGCAGAAATAACTCACCGAAAAAGAACAAAAAACAGGCGACTGCCATGATGACGATTGCAAGGATGAATCGGTTTCGTTTTTTGGCTTTTGCTTGACGCAATTCCTCAGGAGATCTTATGGAAAAATCCATAATGAAACTATACCAAACAGTATGCATAAAAAAAGACAAAATAATACAATTAATCAAAATTTTCAGAACAAAACCAGTACATTTGTACGATAACTCTATTTTTATTGTACGAAGATGCTATAATGTCCCCATGGACAAACGAGAGATAAAAACGAGGCAAGCAATCTTCAGCGCCATGGCTGACTTATTAGCGGATAAGGATTTCGAATCCATCACGGTAGGAGACATCCTCGAACGCTCTAAGGTTTCTCGCTCTACCTTCTATTCGCATTTCAATAAGAAAGAAGATGTCATCAAAGATCTTTGCGATGAACTATTCCATCATGTTCTTTCACCTGACCTGAAGAAAGAAAGTGGGCATGATTTCTCAGGCTATTCTATCTTTGAATACAAGCACCTTCTCACCCATTTCCTCTTTCACGTGCAAGAAGATAGGGTTCTTATTAAAGGCATCAGCAGCGGTTCGGCTGGAGCGATGTTCCGTCAAGTGCTTAGAGGGAAATTAGAGCCTCTTATGGAAGCTTGCGTGAAAAGCAAAACCATTTATAAAGAAGGAATCGATGAAAAACTCCAGACGAAACTATTCACCGAGACCTTTATCGTGGTGCTAGATGATTGGATTGCCAAAGATTGCCAAGCGTCTCCAATTGAAGTTGCAGATATTTTCCATCGCTTTAGTGGCGATGCATCAGTACAATAAGCAAAGCAAAAGGAAAACGTATGAGTGAAATCAGAGTAATCAAAATCAAACAAAGCGTTCTTGCCAATAACGATGCGAGAGCGCAGAAGCTTCGTGGCGAATTAAAGCAGCACGGGGTCTTTCTTCTTAATGTGATGTCCTCCCCGGGCGCTGGCAAAACCACCTTGTTAAAGAACATCATCAATCGACTCAAAGGCGAATTCCGCATCGGCGTTATGGAAGCCGACATGGACGCGGATGTCGATGGCAAGGAAATCGCTTCTAGCACCGGAGTGAAGACGATTCAGCTCAACACCTCTGGGGAATGTCATCTCGATGCGAAGATGACCTCAGAAGGCGTGGAAGCCCTTGGCTATGATGATTTGGATTTGATCATTCTTGAAAACATTGGCAACTTAGTCTGCCCGGCTGAATTTGATACCGGGGCGACCGCTTCTATGGTTCTCCTTTCGATCCCAGAAGGCGATGATAAGCCTCTCAAATATCCTTTGATGTTCACCAAAGGCAACTTCTTCGTCTTCACCAAGATGGATACGCGCATTGTTTTTGACTTCGATGTCGAAAAGGCATCCAAGAGAATTCTCGCGCTGAATCCTGACGCCAAATTCTTCCCAGTATCCGCCAAAACGGATGAAGGAATTGCAGAATTGGTCGAATATTTGAGGAAACGCATTAACACCTACAAGGCTGAATAAAAGCCTATCTACTAGGAAACTTTTGTATTTTTTTCCGTTTCCAAACTGGAAACTTGGCTTTTTTTGGTTTATACTTAACCCATAGTGATGGCGTGTTTTTAACGCGTCAGCCCCATAGCGAAAGGAGAGAAGCGGTGTTCGAAATCAACGAGTACGTTTTCCACCTCCATTGCGGTGTCTGCAAGATTCGGGACATCGCAACCCTCCCTGGCGACGACTCCGGGAACAAATACTACGTCCTTTCACCGCTTTTTGGTGACGACAAAGGAAATATTGTCCGTGTCCCTGTCAACAACTCCGCATCCTTACGCAAGCCTCTTGATAAAGATGAGGCGATCCGACTAGTAAAGAACTGGCCTGACATCCGTAAAGAGCTTTATGTCACCGACTCCAAGCTCCGCAAGCAACTATATGAACAGACGCTTTCCCGTGGCAACCTTAGCGAGCTCGCCCCGTTATTAGAAGGTGCTTATCAAAGAAAAGCCAAGGATGGACATCTCAATTCCATGGATGCCCAATTCGTCAATCGCGCAACTCCGATTGTTTATGGCGAACTCTCCCTCGCTCTTCAGATGCCGTTTGAAGAAGTGCCTGAATTCATCCGCAAAACGAACGGATTCTAAGATATTGATTCATCGATCAGCAGCTCAATTTCGGGCTGCTTTTTACATACAAAAAAAGCTTCCGAACAGGCGGAAGCTTTGTTGATTGAATCAAAGATTATTTGATGGAAAGTCTGGCGCAATAAGCAGCAGCGACGCCACCGACGATGGAGATGATGCCCATGCCATAGACGCCTAAACCAGCAGTGATTGGGTTTTCCTTTAAGGATTCGGCAGAGATGATCTCTGCATTAGCGGAAACGAAGAGGTTCGGGGTGAAGAAGATGATCACGCCACCAGCGATCAAAAGGAGGGCGGTGAGACCGAAGCCAATCAAGCCGAGCTTTCCAGGAAGGAAAGAGGAGATCAAAGCGAAAACGGCAGCCACGATCAAGAACACGAAGGAAACGATGAGGGCTGGAACATTCTCATAGCCTTGATGGCCAAACATAACTTGGAACATAGTTCCACGGCTGGCTGGATAACTGCGGAAATCGCCAAAGGCACTAGCAAAACCGAACATAATCGCAACGACGGCGATGACGGTTGTGGCGATTCCAAGAATGATTTTGAAACGTTTATTATTCATAGTGAAAAACCTACCGACGGATACTATACCCTCTTGCCCCCGTTTCATCAATATTAGAGTTTTACTCTATTGTGTTTTGCATAATCTTTTTCGTTATAGGATAATAGACCCATGAGAAAACTCAGGGCCTTTTGTTTTACTATGGCTGCAAGCACCTTGCTTGCAAGTTGTTCTTTGAAAGTCTACACCGACGATTTTTATAAGGTCGAGTATTACTCGGATTACGTTGGCGTGGATGAAGATCTCGCTGCTAAAAAGCTCGATAAAAACAAGGCTTCTTTGATTGGACATTCCTATATCCTCCGTGAATCCATCTCGATTAGTGGAGATGGAAGCGAAGCGACCTCAACCGTTGTTTATAACAAAGCAGGGGAGCCCACTTATCTTGATGGTGATTCCAAAAACACCGAATACAAGACTTCCAAGCGCCAAGCCCCAGAAGGACATGAATGGGTGTTCAAGAAATGGGCTGGTTTCTATGATGACGGCACCGAAATCAACATGGACGCCATCAAAGCAGACTGCGCGGTGTTCGCGATTTATGAAGCTAGGCCAATCAATTATTCCGTCTCTATTTCTGGTCTGAATGGAGAGACTCAATTCTACACGGTCCCTTATGGCAAAACGCTTTTGGACAACGAAGATTATCTTGCCAATCGCATTACCGCCGACCCGGTCTCTTATTTCGCCGACCCGTATTATCAAACCTCAATTCTGAATGGTCTTTCCTATTTCGTTAACGATGTTGATCGCTCTAGCGAAGTCACCGGTGCACCCTACGTTAATTTCATTGAAAATACTGAAATTCGCGGCAAAACCCGCTTCGAATATAAATATGCTGACCCTGTGAAGCATTCTTACACTGTCCGTTACAAGGCCATCAATGAGGCTGATTCCTCGGTACTTGTCGATTGGACGGAGAAGTCGGTTGAGTATGACCAACCGATTCCAAAACCTGGAAACGAACTCATCCCAACCGCTCAATGGTCCTACATCAAATGCATCGGTAACTACCCGGAAGAGGCAAAAGAATACAACCCCGAATTAGATGTGGTTGATCCAGAATGCGTCCGTTACCACTGCGAGGTCATCCTTGTCTATCGCAAGAAGGCGCCTCAATTCACGGTTCACGTTTACAACGAAACCGGAACCGCGATCAAAAACGATGTCTTGGCGTATGAAGGCGCTCCTGCGGTCCTTCCTTCTCCAACGCTTGATGATGCATCTCTTTCTTGGACGGGCCAATACTGCATTCTTGGCACGACCAATATTTATGATCCGACTACTTTGATTACCGGTGACATCTCTTTGGTTCCTGTAGCGGTTGCGTTAGAAACCGAAAAGGTTGTCGCGGTTATGGATGAAAAATACGCCTCGCCGGTTGACTTGACATTCAAATATATCTTCAACCGCGGATATGAGGGATATTGCTTTGCTGGCATCGCAGATGGCGGCAATGCGCTGAAAGATGATTCCATCCTTCGCATCACCCCGAACATGATCGAATACACGAACGATGTGAACTACCCGCATCTACCGTTTAATGCGACCGCGATTCAAGCCATTGCTGGTTCGAAAGTCGCTCAAACGATCTATGAAATCGCAATCCCCAATACGATCGTTCATATTCAAGGCACGGCGTATCGTGGCTGCACGAATATCTCAACCCTTGATTTCAGAACCAACACCAACCTGATTTCGATTGGAAATTACGCGTTCGACCGTCTTGCCACGTTAGGGGAAATCTACTTGCCAGCGTCTTTGCAGACCGTCGGCAGCCGAATCGTCAACGATTGCAGAAACATCGGATTTGAGAAACTCTTCATTCCATTCACCCAAGCGGAAGTGGAAGCGAAAATCCAATCCGGTGATTTCTCGGAGACCTGGAATTATATCGATAAAGATCACGCGCAATCCGTTAAATACGGATACAACCTCTAATTAATCTTCCTTAGGAGCGTTCGCTTGAGCGCTCTTTTTCTTTGCGATGATGAGCCAAATGATTGGGGCCAAACTTAAGACAACAGCAATAGCAGTGACCAAGAACATGAAGTGGTCAGGCGCTTTTTCTGGCTGGCCGAAGTCGTTGATTTTCTCACCAGACTGGAATACGGCCGAGGAGAGGTTGCTGCCGATAACCATTGGAAGCATGACGACGAACACCATACGAACCGATTGATACGCGCCGACATCGCCTTTTGGTGTTAAATCTCTGATCTCCGCCCCTAAAGCGGTAGTGCCCACTAAGTAGCCAACCATCAGCAAGATGCCGCCGATGATAAGCAAGGCAAAGGTATCTCCAACGAAGAAGAGCCACATTGCACCAGCTGCCATGAAGATAACGGATGGAATCAATACTTTGATCTTTCCGATCTTATCAAGCAAGGCTCCAATGACGATGACGGTGATAGAAGCGACACCCATGATAAGACCCATGCCTAATAGGAAGTGGTCCTTGCCAAAGGAAGTCATATTCTGGAAATAAACCATGATATATGGCATGAAGGAATCAACGCCGATATTGAAGAATAAGAATGCGAGCAAGGCGATGTAGAAGATTGGGTTTTCTTTGATGGACTTGATTCTAAACCCAACGACCATGTGCTTGAAATAGCCTTGCTCACGGTTTGGGAGAATCTCGTCTTTTGGTAAGAGGAAGAAGCTAGCAATACCGACTAGTGTTGTTAAGATTCCGGTGACTAAAAAGAAAATTAACCAGGGTTTTGCAGCGTTTTCGGGAGATAATTCAGGATTTGGGATACCCAAAATGCCGCCGAATAGAAGCATTAGAGCAAGTGAGATGAGTGGCATCACCGACAAGATGGATTCCACAAGCGGGCGGTTCTTTTGATTCGTAACGTCGGTTACATAAGCGTTAAATGCGGCGTCATTTCCGGTAGAGCCGAAGAAGGTCATAAGGCAATCGACGATGACGTTCATAATGCCAACTAGTAGCAACGCCTGTGTGGCGTTTCCTCCCGCCAGGCTTTGCATGTTGGTAAAAGACATAATGCCGAAAAGGAACACGAAGACACCCCAAATGGAATATCCGGCTGCGATGAAGACTTTTCTTTTGCCAAGCTTATCGGACAAGGCCCCGATGAAGAATGTAGTTAGCGTGGCAACAACCGCGCTAGCCATCGTCATCCAAGTGATGTGATCAGCATTGTGCGACTGGGAGTAGACCCATAGATTGATGTAGTTATTT
>ONWJ01000179.1 GCA_900321535.1 uncultured Erysipelotrichaceae bacterium | reverse complement strand
TTGTCCACGTGGGATGAAATATTTCTGGTCTTCTTGATTACCGATATTCTCGGCTGCTTTCAAATAGGCTTTGGCAGGATCGGCAAGATATTCTTCCACGGTCACATTGCCTTGTTGGCAAGCGGCTTTTAATTGGGTGAAACCACTGAGGAAAACCGCGGCTTTGGCGTTTTCGAAGTCATAACGCGGTGGGAGGTTCGGATACCAGTTTTCAAGGTCGCCGTTTTCGACTTGGGAAGGACGACCGCTATAGATGTTGCCATTGAGACTGATGTTATCGAGGTCGAAGTTCTCCTTGATGTAATTGAAGACTCTATCATAACGAGCGCTGATTTCCTGGGTTTCTTTGGCAAGGCGATCGATGTTAGTCAAGCTCTGGCGCTTTTCTTCTTCGGTTTTAAGTTTGGCGTGATCAGTAAGGGCCTTTTTCAGGGTTCTTTGCTTGGCAAAATAATCGGCAAGGCCATATTCTTTTTGCCCGGCTTCGCCACCAGCAGCTTCTTGAAGGAGACCTTCTTCAGCAATCATGTTGTTGAGGGTGGCGATTTTCTCTTGGTAGCTTTGTGGCACGTTTACTGGCATCTTCAAGAACGGCTTATAGACGGTGGCGTTACCAGGCTGGGCAAGGATATCCGCGCTGATGATGAGGAAGTTGCCGTTATGGTTCACAATCGTATGCTCATCAAGTCCTTTGCTCTTGACGAAATCGTTGAAGCCTTCGACGGATTTGATCATCGGGACAACGGAGTTGGAATCGATGGCGCTGTCGACGAGGTTTGGGCCCATCTTCTCGACCATTTCGCCATTGGCGTAATCCAAGGAGGCTTTGATTTGAGCTGCCATATCGGTATCGAATAAAGCATCCGCATCGGCTTTGATATTGTTGACCAAATCCGTCATCGGCAGGTTATAAGCGCGGATGTTGGGATCTTCTTTTTTATAGATTTCCTCAAGGCCGGTTTCATCTAAAATCGTGTTTTGCTCAATCGCGTTGATGACGGCTTCAAAATCGACGTTCGGGATTTCGATTTCGGCTTTTTGATTCGGCGAGTGGATTTTTGGAACCTCATTGCCTTGGAAAAGGGCACGGTTCTTGGCCATGAACTCGCGTTGTTTCTCCACGCTGCCAAAGGTATCGACCGCGTATTTTGTAGAATTGAAATGGCCGAAGAAGTTTTCTACGTGGGCGACGTCTTCATATAACTTGATGAGACGATCAACTTTCATCGCTTCTTCGAGGTTTTCATTACGCTCTTTCACGAAATTCTTGATGTTTTGAATCTTTTGAAGAAGTTCCTGTTTGTATCCCATAAATCGTTGCTCCTTTTAACGTGCTTCTATTATGAATGATTGCCTGCAACAAGAATGCCACATTGATTCGCGTTTGGTAAATGTTTTTTCTTTATAAATAAAGAGAATGACAAGAATGCGACTGAAAGTTATCATTTGCCTGTTTCGATTCATCTAAGGAGCAAACCCCATGGGAATAAAGAAAAAACTAGGCATCAACACGCCGAAAGCCGTCTTACTTGCTGTTCAAATCATCTTGACCCTTTTCTTGCTTGCCGTCTCGATTTATTTGTTAGTATTCGTATCCATCAACAATCTCGGTGGCTGGATGATTGCATCCTATGTTCAAATCACCATCTCGGCTCTTGCTTTACTGATGTATTTCGCGATTGGTCACCGCAAAGGAAAGATGGCTTATTATCTAGCGATATTGCCTTTTTTAGGGGCGGTGTTTGTGAATATCTTGCTCCCGCAGCGTAACACCTTCCAAATCGCGATCTTGACCGTTCTTTATGGCTTAGTCATCGCGTTTATGATCCGTCAAGAGAATATCCGTTTCACCTTCTGGATGAGCTTGCTTATGGTCGCGGTATCATTAACATTCTCAATCTATTCTGCGATTACTGCGAACGTCTCTTTCCTTGGCGATATCGGTTCTCATTGGTTCACCTATATGGCAATGTATGTCTCTATCTTTGTTCCTACCGTTATGTCATTCACCTTGGCGCTCATCTATAACATCAAAGCGACAAGAGAACTAACCGAACAAGAAAAGAAAGACTAATCTCTAGCCTTGGCAAAAGAATAAAAAACCTAAAATCCCTACAAAACGGCGGTAAAACACGTCGAAATGCAGGGAATAAGACATCGCCATTTATTTGGTTGGCGATGTTTTCTTTATGCTTTGAAGATAATTCTCAAGGTAGATATCGTAAAGGACATCCAATGGGACAATGGAGGCCTCGTAACGTTTTGAAAGCAGGGCAATGATATCGGTAGGGATATCGATAGCATCTCCTTCTTGATAGAAAACGGAATTGGCTTTGGCGAGTTTTGCAACCGCATCGCTCACGCGAGGGCAAGCATAGTCCTCGGACTCTAAGTAATAACGTTCAATGGAACTGGTCACGTATTTGTTGGTGAGGTTATGCAAAACCCTTAATAGTTGAGAGATGCCAAAGGCGATCGCAACGACAATAACGAATGTCACTCGCCACGGGATAAAAACATTGGCCTGATAATGGTCATCCCAGAGTCCGGTTACAAACACCATGACGAAATAAAGCATGCAATAAAGCAGAACCGGGATCAAAGCGATGAAAGAAGTCCTGAATTTGATGTGCACATCGGAAATGATGAGCACGAATAAGAGGGTGATGAAGATCGGGTTGAGTGTATGCATGAACAAATTGGATTTAGAAAGCATCATCAATACGAATCCATTCACGATCGATAGTAGGGTAATCGCGATAAAGAAGGTTAAGAAGGTACCGACTGCTCCAACATAAAGCAAGATCACAATCCAAGGCGGGAGTTTATAACGGTCGCGCTTCAAACCATCGATTTGGAAAGGCAAGCACATGAACGCCGCGACGGCGGCGATGATGTTAGAGATGGTGGTGAACATCCTCAAAGTATCAATCCCTCTTCCTTCTGGAAGGTCTTGATAGAAATTGGTGATATTAAGAATCAATGTGACGGCAGTAAAAGCAATGACGAACACCGACATCGCAAGTCCAGCAATCCAACGCATCTTGTTGATTTTTCTAGCGTTGGAGATTTTCTTTTTCTTATTGTTCACATTCATATTTCAATACACGTATCGCTTCTTTTTTTGAATTAGGGAGTAGGGGAGCATACCTAATTAATACGAATATCTCAGAAATTTCAAGTATTTATATTGGGATAAATGCTCAAACAAGGTTTGCAACGCAAAACATAGCAAGACACATAACGCGTAGGGGAACAGCAATAAAGCGATATACTGACGGAAGATATTGTTTCCAGTTGCATCTAAAATCCAATGGAGATAAACAAAGAACTGGATATGGAACAAATAAGAGAAGCTTCCAACCTTCTTTAGTTTCTTTGCCACTTTGGCAAATCTTCCATCCTCAATCTTTATCAAAAGCATTTGGTTCATAAAGAAGAAGATAAACACTGGCAATAAGAAGTAGGCATCTGGGAAGACGAGCAAGTTAAAGGAAATCGTTAAGAACAATTCGACTCCCATAAGAACAAAGGAAAGAATCACGAAGATGAGGTTGCCTTTGATATGGAATGGACCGCGCAGTGCGAAGAGCTTCCCGATTACCACGAATAGAATGGCTTCTAAGAAGCAATAAGAGAGTTCTAGATAATTTCCAATCATGAAGAATGTCTTAGAGAAAGGATCATCCTTAGATGCGAACAATCCAAAATAGGCCGAGTTGAAGCAGCCATAGATATAAAGCAGTCCGGCTAGAATGGACATAATGATGAGTCCCTTCTTGCTTCGAACGAGATTCACGATGAGAACGCTTAACGCCAGGGCCACTAAGAACCAATAGCCGCGCGGAGCGCCTTTCCATAAGGTGATAATGATATATCGAAGCAAACCGTAGCCATCTCCGTTAGAAGTAAACCCCGCGATATCTTTGATGGTAAGAGGCAAGCCTAGAACATACCAAAATAGATAGAGGAATAGGAGTCGAAGGCAGAACGCTCCAACATATTTCCATTTGTTTTCTTTATCAGCCTCGATACGGCGAAACAAAAGGAAAGCGCTGATGATAAAGAAGATCGGAACAGCGGGTCTAAGAATGCCGTAGACAACCGATTCGCTGATCATCGTTGGGATAGACGCATCTAGTCCAATCGAGGCGGTAGTGCTGCCTTCTGGAAAGATATGAATAAAGATAACCAGAAGTGCAGCGATAAAGCGAACCAAATCCAAAACGGGGAAGTATTCCTTCTTTGTTCGGCTTGTTTCATTTATCGCTTCTACCATTGGTTTTTCCTAGCAAAACTTTGAAAATCTCTGCAAATCGCGGTTAAAACCATTCAATTCACAGCTTTTTCTTTCTTGTGGCGAACCAGTTTAAGGATGAGATAGTAGACAAGATAGAACACCCCAATATAGCCACATTGCATGATGTAGATGAACATTTGATAAAGGATGAGATTGCCATTGACCCAACCAAAGACGATTTCAAACGGTGTCCCATCACCATATAAGAAGAACATGTAGTTTTTGCCAGTGAGATAATCGAACGTCAAAGTAATGGACATAAAGACGAAAAGAATACCAATGGTGAAGGGAATATTCCTCTTCTCCATTTTGTTTAAGCCAGACACGAAGATGAATAATGCAGCGAATGCGGCAAGAGAATGGCTAAAGGCGCTGATTAAGGATAGATAGCTGAATGCTGGGTGAGAGGAATAGATGTTGCCAGCGAAGTAATTGCCCATGAAGCCCATGAGCAAGCCGCATATGGCAATGAAATCAAAGCAGATCTCTTGCACCCTTCCTCTCGTGAATGCCGCGATAGGGACCATGAACACCATCATGTCACAGAAGAATAACGGTAGGTTTTCTAGGATCGTATTGCCAATATCGTTAGAGGTCGCCAATAGGAAAGATACCTTCATGATAGCTAAGGCAAGCAAGGCGATGGAGGTGATAATCAAAACTTTACGCTGGCTTTTGGGTTTGTCTTTGTTTCTCTTGGCTAGAAAGATAGCCAAAGCAATAAAGCCGCCTAAAATGATGGTAACACTTAAAAGGTGAGACCAAGAAAATAAACCGGCGGCTGGTCGATTTTTCTCTAAGAAAAACCATTCATAGAAGTTCATGAATGCAATCATAGCACAAAATAGTTAACTAACAAAAAATGACTAGCATTAATATCGATATCAAAACGTATAGCGGTTAGTTTTATTGCTTGAAATAAACAATATCTCCAATCTCGTCGAGCAAATGGATTCATCATCTGGCGGTGGAAGAAAGGGAAGTGGGAAGAGAAGGTCCTCGTGAAGCAAGAGCAACCGAATAACCAAGAAAGCGAGAACTCCTAATCATCGCTTTTCTTTCTTTACCATTTTTCTTCGCGGGTTAACCCGCTTTCTTTTTAACTTTGGTGATAGATGAATTCAGTGTTTATAACGGTCATAAAAAAACGCAAGAATCATGTCTTCTTGCGCTGTTTTCGTTTTCGCTTGTTTGC
>ONWJ01000172.1 GCA_900321535.1 uncultured Erysipelotrichaceae bacterium | reverse complement strand
GCCTTCTTTTTTCGCTTTGGAGGCGAAGTAGGTGTATTTGTTGCGGGCTTGGGATTCACCGGCAAAGGCTGCCTGCAAGCACTTTTCGGTTTCGGATCCTTTTAATTCCATAGGGAACTCCTTTATTTGTTGTTTGATTCATTATAAGAGAAAAACAATTTCTTAGAAAGAGACGTGCTTTCAAATCTGGACAATCCTTTCTAGAGAAGACAACACGGTAAGAAGCGAATTGGATGGATTTCAACCCCAATTTGTTGGTGCGGATTATCTTATAAGTTGGCTTTTTATCGGCTTTTTTGCATAGTAATAAAAAATCGTTTTTTTACCCACAAATAATGAGCGAAAAAAGATGAGACATTGTGATGTCTTCATCATTTCAATTCTAAGAAATCATTCTTTCTTATCTAAAGGCTCGTATACATATTCGATATATTCGTAGTTTTCGTTCTCGCAAGACATATCCAGCATATATTCATACACCTTCTTGCGGAGGCTCGCTTTCCTTTCTGGAATCGACTTGTTCATATTGGGATAGAAAGGTTTCGATACGTGGATGGTAATCTTTGGAGGGAGGTTTTTGAAGATTTTCCTTCTTCGATAAGTAACGCAAGTCGCAATCACCGGGGCAAGCAATTCTGCTGGATAAACGAAGGAATCATCTTTGAATGGGCGGATATGGGTGCAATAGGGCCAGATATGCGCTTCAGGATAGATAGAAATCGCTTTTCTCCGCTTGATGAGCTTGTCCACCGCATCTTGGAATTTGATGGATTCGTCATGGGTAAGAGGAACAGGCAAGCATCCTAGCATTTTCACCAAATGACGGATGCCTGGGATGGAAGTCGCGTCTTGATTGGCGACGATGTAAGTGCGTTTCATGGTCGCGACATAAGTCTGAATCGCCCAGCCATCGAGGATTTGGGTGTGATTGGAATAGAAGAACACCCCGCGATGACGGATGCCGCGGAGATTCTTTTTGCCTTTCACTTTGATGCCGAAAAAGACTTTCCCCACTACCCAAAGGATGGGTTTTGCGATCACCCAATAAAAAAGAAATCCAAAAGCAATCGAAAAAGGATCCCTGACGAGATAACGATAATTCTTGGGGAGCGGTTTGGATTTGATGTCCGTGCCCGCGAAATCATCTTCCAAAGGATTATGGTAAACGAATCGTTTTTTCGGTCTCACAGGGGCTATTCTACCCAAATAGAGAACATATCTCTATAGATAAATCTCTCCTTTGCTTTGGATGACGACCGGCAAAGGCAAAAAAAACAGCACCGACTTCCGTCGATGCTGTAGTTGCCGATTGGTTGCGGGAGATGGATTTGAACCACCGACCCCCAGGTTATGGGCCTGATGAGCTACCAGACTGCTCTATCCCGCGAGATACTTTTCTCTCGGCTCGATAACTATACGCAGGTGCGCATGAGGTTGCAAGCCTTATTTATCGAATCCAGCAAAATATCTCGCTTCCACCATTATTGGAATGATTGTTATTCCTTTTTGGTGATGATATAGAGCCTAGCCCCGAAATCGCCGAGGACACGGGTTTCTTTGCCTAGACCTGTCGCACCCCATTGAGGAGAAAGCTTTAGGCCACCCGCCATCAAGCCTTCGCCAGTGCAGATGCCTTTGAATTCTTCGCTATCCATGCCTTTATGACGATTGAGGAAGTGAATGATTTTGCCTTCTTCCTTGATGTGGATTGGGGTAAGCATATTCACTAGGCCTCCGAACTTGGTCAGTTCGATATGCTCTTTCCGAACTTCATAGTCGTAAAGCGCATCCGCGACGAGTCCATTGACAGGTAATGTCTCAAGGCAAGGATGGGTGTTCTGAAGGAAATTCACATAGGAGATGAAGGCCTTGTTTTCATCATGGACTTCAACGATCAAACGATTGCCGTCAGAGAAGTCTTCTAAGACATCATATTCCCCAAAGGTGAGGGTTTCTCGGTGCTTTTTGTAAAATTCGATCTGGGATTTGATCTCTTTTTCATCGATCGGATCAAGGTCGCCGAGATGAAGTTCATAGCCAAGCGCGCCGATGCAAGCCACATCGAATTTGGTTCCGAAACTGGTCTTGCGGAGCATTTGGTGATTGGTCTTCGCCGAGACATGATTGGACATGACTGATTGAGGATATCCAACGGACATGGCCTTCTGGATTTTCGCGCGTTCAAAGGAATCGGTGTCATCGCTGACCCAGCCCTGATTGAAATAGCAGAACATGCCGAGGTCATTTCTTGCTCCACCAGAAGCGCAGTTTTCCATAAGCAATTCCGGGAAGCGTTCATTTAAGGACTCTAAGATGCGATATAAACCAAGGAGATAATCATGGTTATAGGTCTTGACCATCGGGAGGTCGGACATGTTGCGGTTATAATCCCACTTGATGTAATCGATGCCT
>ONWJ01000164.1 GCA_900321535.1 uncultured Erysipelotrichaceae bacterium | reverse complement strand
CTTCGAGAGAAGAAAAGGAAACTTAGTTCTTGCGACTCTGTTTCTACGGAACACTCCGCCGGTAGGTAAACCTGCAGAATGGGAGGGTGGTTGAACAAACCTTATCTTGAGAGAGATAAGGGAGGAAGCTTCCACAAAGGGCTCCTTAGCTTGGGCTAAGGAATGCTACCGCCGAAGCACGACGCTGGCGGCCGGTAAATCCGGAAAGAAAGCGGGCTGCGGGTGCTCTGAAATGAGCCTAACCCCGCAAGATGGGTTAATCCAATCTTCATTGGAGTTCCCACGAAGGAAGATGCCTCCTTCACCGTATACGGTAAAAAACGGAATCTGCTGCCAATCCTCTCTTGCCAAAGAGAACTTACCGCAGCGAAGGGCAACACCCCAGAGGAATCCTGCCTCTGCTGGTAATCCAGAAAAATCAAGGATGACGCTCAGCTTAGCTAATCACTAAGTAAGACGCCCAAGTCATCTTGCAAGAGATGACGCGGAAAGGCCGATCCGCTAGATAGGATCTAAAAACATCGGTGCCTCAGCGTGTCTTAATCCAAAAGATTATGATGCAACGGGGATGAAGGGCTGCATTGAAAGATGATGTCCTCAGCGGGAATCCTGCCCGTTGCTTGGTGGAACCAAGAAATCAAATCCGGGATGGAATGGTGACATTCTCAAGAGGAGAAAAACCTCAAGCCCCGCAGAAAGGCTGTGGTAGACCCAAAAATCTCTGCTTCTCCGATCCGAGGTTGAACAAACCCTCCGAGAATCGGGTAGATAGATGTCCTAGTTTCTAGGATACAGCGCGGGCTTCGGCGCGAGTGAAACTCAAATGGATGCTGCGAACGAGTCGGTGATAGCAATATCTCAGGCTTGTCCGCGAACCCCTGGGAATTCATAACCAGGACGGTGCCGATGGGTAGGCCCGGCGCGCGGTAAACCGCTGGAATGGCCTCGATCCTGATGAAAGTCAGGTGACATCGGGAGGCGCAAGCCTCCGAGGGAGTTCGCCCCTTCCTCAATGCGTTAAAAGGGACGTGCCTTGCTGAATCAAATGTGGTTGAAGAAAACACATTGATAGGCTTGGCGAGGGACATCTTGGCTACGGCCTAGTTGCCTCTAGGGAGATAGGAAATCTCCTCGCCGGTAAACCGGAGAAACAAAATTCCTCTGAAAGAATGCTCTCTTAGGCAAGCTAACTGAGCGGTAAGTCAGAATCCCGCAAGGGAGCGGTGGCATGGAAGCCTCCCGCAGGGTAAACCCTAAAACGGATCTTCCCGACGATGTTTGCCGAAAAAGTCGTTAAACCAGAAAGCGAAGTGGCACCCTGCAGCGATGTAGGGTGCTTTCTTTTTGCAATACTATCCCAAGGTTTTTCATGTTTTCTTGTGATTTCTGCAAAGATTTTCTTTATAGAAAATCCGAGATATCTATAATTTAGGTTGTATGAAAGGTTCGGAGTTCAATCACGTTCAGATTACCAACCAGACTCCTAAAAGCGAATTCGTCCCTGTCCAGAGGACTGAGTATAGCCGAAATGCGGCCGAGCTTGGCAAAACTCCTGAAGTCGATTTGAATTCCTCATCGATCCATAATGATTCGGTTGAGGAGAACACGATTCCCAAAACTAGTAAAAAACCGCCTGTCCGTCACGCAGGCGACGCCGCGAAAACCGTCTCTGCTGGGGCGCATGCTTTTGTCGTCGGCGCTTCCGTCGTCGCGACCACCGTCGTGGCGACCGCGGCCGGGATCCATGTGGTCAATGACGCGAATGCCTCGGCGACCTTCACGTCCTTCATCGTCACCGACTCTTCATTGTCCTATAGTCTTCGCATCGATACCGATAAAGAGGATTCGACCTATACCGTCCGCGTCTATAATTCCGATTACGATAAGAGTTTAGAAGCCCATGCCGGTTTGACCGAAGGTTATTTCGAAGGCCTGCACCCCAATGAATCCTATCACGTGCAGATCCAAGATAAGCTTTATATCAGCAACATCCTTTATGATGAGGTGTTCTACACCAAAGAAGAAGAGGAACAATCAAGCGAGCCGGCAGGGGTTCAATGGATGGGTTTGGTGTGGGATAAGCGCGCCGATTTCTTCGAAGAAACCATCACGGTGCAACTTAATTTCTCCGCGGAAGAGATTCCTTATGATTCGATCTTCCTCAAACTCGAAGAGAAAGAAAACCCTGATCATTCCTATGAATTCTATCTCGAGCACACCTTGCAAGCGCAGGTCGTCAACCTTTCCGATGTGCCGTTTGAATGGGATTACGTCCATTCGACTTTCGTCTATACGATCCTTGCCTATGAAGGCGAGGAAATGCTCACCTTAGAGCAAGGCGAAACCAAATTAGAAGATAATTCTGGATTAGATGTCCTCGTAGGCGATCCTTATATCAGCGAGTATTATTCTTCCTCCTCTGGAAGCCTCGATATCGCCTTGGATTACAAAGATCCTTATGGGGTGATCGATGAATTCAGATTGACGTTGACCGCGTTGCTCAATACCAGCGATCCTTCCTATAAGCCTTCCGTGAAGAGGGCCAATACCGGGCAAGTCTATGAATTCGCCCTGGAAAAGACCAGAGATACCCAGCAAATCGATCTTTCCTCGATCTCTAGCGATCTTAAAGACATCGCATCGCGTTCTTTCAGCATCTCTCTTTCCTATATCAAATCCGGAGAGGAAGTCTCCTTCTGGGGACAAGATGAGATCAGTTTCATCGATATCGATGAGACAACCTCGGAAGTATCTTATTTCTATATCCATGATGAAGCCGATTACGAGACCAATGCCATCCAGATCG
>ONWJ01000152.1 GCA_900321535.1 uncultured Erysipelotrichaceae bacterium | reverse complement strand
TGCGTTGGCAGCGGCTTCCAAGTCAAAGCCCAAGTGCAGGTGAACCGCAAAAACGTCTCGGTCATGATGGAAACTGCAAGGCTACTCCATGATTTAGGTGTTTCGGAAATGCGCATCATCCGCACGACCGAAGCTCCTCGCTGGGAGAAAAACTCTCCTCAATCCAGTCTCTCGATTGAAGAATATTATGAATCGATGCTCGAGTTTGCCTCGCTCTATATGCAATCGGGCATGAAAATGAAAGTCGACATCTGGCAGTATTTACGGTTATCCCCGCTTCACAAGAGTTACGAAATGGTGCCGATTGCCTGCGATAAAGACTCATTCAATCTCCGCATCCCGATGTGCAAAGGAAACCGCGGAATGATCGCCGTTTCCAGCGGTGGAGAAGTCGTGCCTTGCCTTCAGATGTCTGGCTATTTCCTAGAGAAAGGCATTAGCCTTGGAAATGTCTTGAAAACCCCATTAAAAGAACTGGTCACAAACAGCGATTATCTGAACCTCGCGACTGCTCCATTATTGAAGCAAATCCTTGAGAACGATAAGTGCGCGAATTGTCGTTATTACAAAGCTTGCACCGGCGGTTGTCCCGCCCTCGGTTTGCTTTACTCTCCTACCGTGAATTTCTACCATGAAGACATCACAAAATGCGTCTTTTTTGAGCAAGGTTGGTTTGATAAAACCAAACAAAAGTTATCTTCATGGGAATTAATCAATCCACTTGATATCGATTAATTTGTGTTTGACGTGTACACTTATACGAGCAAAGTAACCGCCAAGCATGAAGAAAAAAGCGATTCCTAACATCTCGAATCCAGATGAGCTGAATAAGCATCTGCAACGCACTTCGCCCTCAACCTGGGTGATTTTAGGCGTGATCATCGCTTTTTTGGTCTCTTTTTTCGGATGGACTTTCTTTGGAAGTATCCCCATCAAGGTAAGTGGAACCGCCACCCTTTCTAACGGGGAGGCATCACTGGTTGTTCCTTTAGCCGACAAGAAACGTATCTCCCTTGGACAAAAGGTATCGATCTCGGATAAAGAAGGGGAGATTTCTACCTTAAACGAAAACCAGATCATCGCGAAGTTCTTTGATTTGCCTGATGGCGAGTATTTCTATTCCATCTTCATCGAGATGAAACACCCCATCTCATTTTTGACCGATTAATGACCATGAAAGGAATCAAGCAGCCAAAAACCAAAGGGGTGGCCAACACCCCGATCATCATGCAGCTAGAAGCGTTAGAATGCGGTGCTGCTTCTTTAGCCATGGTCATGGCCTATTACGAGAAATGGGTTGCGCTAGAACAAGTTCGCGTCGACTGCGGTGTTTCCCGCAACGGCAGCAACGCCAAAAACATTCTAGCCGCGGCAAGGAAATATGGCTTTCAAACCAAGGGCTACGTTTATAGCGTCAAAAAGCTTCGCGAATGCGGCAAATTCCCAGCGATTATTCACTGGGGAGGCGCCCATTTCGTGGTTTTGAATGGCTTCTCTGGCAATAAGGCGATCATCAATGACCCGGCCAAAGGGCATGTTAAAGTCGATCTGAAGACCTTCAGCGAATTCTTCACTGGCATTTATCTAGAAATCATCCCCGGTGAAAGTTTTGTGCCAGGTGGCAAAAAGAAATCGATTCTTGAATTCGCCAAAAAGCGCTTAAAAGGCGCGGTGGCGTTGATCGTCTTCTTCGCTTTGACCACCATCATCTTCTATCTTTTCGGGGTCATCTGGCCTGTCATGGACCAAGTCTTCGTCGACTATATGCTAGATGGCCGAAATCCGGATTGGTTATTGCCCTTTATTGGAATCTTCGCCGGATTAGGATTGCTTCAAGTTTTGGTCACCGCGGTCCAATCCCTCTATCAATATAAAATTCGAGGCAAACTCGACTTGATTGGTTCAACCACCTATATGTGGAGAATCCTCCGTCTCCCAATCGAGTTCTTCTCTCAGCGCATGACCGGGGATTTGCAATCCAGGCAAAGCGAGAACGCGACCATCGCTGAAACCTTGGTCAACGTCTTCGCCCCCTTGCTTTTCAACACGATCATGATCATCGTCTACATGGTCATCATGATTCAAAAGAGCTGGATCTTAACCTTGCTAGGAGTGGTGACCATTTTGATCAATGCGGTCTTATCCGCCTATATCTCTAGAGTGAGAGTCAACATCTCCCGTGTCCAATCTCGCGATAATGCGATGCTGACCGGCATGACCTCTAAAGGCATCGAAATGATTGAGACCATCAAGTCCAACGGAGCCGAAAACGCCTACTTCGCCAGCTGGTCCGAAGTCCAAGAAAACGCGGTCGCTGGAAAGATCAAAATGGCAAAATCTAATCAAATCCTGGGTCTTTTTCCTTCCTTCCTCACCTTATTAGCCAATTACACGGTTTTGATTGCCGGCGTTTATTACACCATCAAGGGACAGTTCACCATCGGTTCCATCTTGATGTTCCAAGCCTTGCTCAGCGCGTTTATGTCTCCCGCTTTAACCATCATCACCTCTGGGCAGACATTACAAGAGATGCGCACCCAGATGGAACGCGTCGATGATGTCCTCGAATATCGTTTGGATGAAAACGTGACCCGTTCCATCCCAACCCAGAACATCTCCAAAATCAAAGGCAATCTCGTTTTGAAGAATGTGACGTTTGGCTACTCTAGGTTAGATGAGCCAATCCTAAAGGACTTCAACTTAGAGATCAAACAAGGACAAAAGATCGCGATTGTTGGCTCAACTGGAAGTGGCAAATCCACCTTATCCAAACTGATCTCAGGGCTATATTCCCCATGGTCAGGAGAAATCATCTTCAATGGCAAGAGAATGGAAGAAATCGACCATGAGATTTTCACTTCCTCCATCGCGGTTGTCGATCAAGACATCACCTTATATGAGGATACGGTCGCGAATAACATCAAGATGTGGGATGAGACCATCGAAGATTATGAAGTCATCATGGCCTGTGATGATGCCCAAATCCATAAGCAAATATCATCTCGAGAAGGCGGATATAACGCCCCGGTTTTAGAAGGCGGCAAGAACTTCTCTGGCGGTGAGAAGCAGCGACTAGAAATCGCGCGTTCTTTAGCCGCCGATCCTAGTATCATCATCTTGGATGAGGCTACTAGCGCGCTAGACGCGAAAACCGAATACGAAGTCGTTAAGGCCATCAAGGCGCGTGGCATCACGACAATTGTCATCGCCCACCGTCTTTCTACCATCCGCGATGCCGATAGCATCATCGTTTTAGAGAAGGGTACCATCGTCGAGCAGGGGACCCATGAAGAACTTATGAAGGCAAAAGGCTCCTATTATGAGCTTGTTACCAACGACTAGAAAGGAGGGAATATGGGCTGGTTTGAAGAGCAAGTGAACAAACGGAAAAAACTCGATGAGCAGACCTTCGAGGATTCTTTCCTTTCGCTTGCGGGCATCTCCTCCGACAAAGAAGACGCGCTTTCTGAACAAGCGCGCTTAGAGAACTTCGCGATCAGCCAAATCCTTTCTTATTACCGTTATTCGATGAGCGATATGCCCAATCGCATCACGGTCTTAAAGGATAAAATCAATTACGCCCTCCGCTCCTATGAAATCCAATATCACACGGTTGAATTAACCGAGAACTTCTTAGACAATAACGCCTCTCCGTTGCTTGCCTTTGCCAAATCCAACAAAGCCCCGGTCGTTTTGTTGCCTCGTGGCCAAAAAGGCTATTACTACGTCTCTTATCAAACCGGCAAGAAGATCCGCTTCGACCCGAGCATGCTCCATCGGCTAGAAAGCGAAGCCTTTAGTTTCTATCGCCCATTGCCCAAACATCAGATCACAGTCAAAGAATATGCCCGTTATATCCGTCAATCCTTGCGACCCGTGGATACCTTGCTCTTCTTGTTGCTCGCTATCGCGGTATCTGGGGTTGGCTTATTGCTGCCTTATCTAACGAAGTTACTCACTGGCACTGCAGTGCAAGGCCAAGCGATGGACGTTTTCATCGCGACCTCAATCTATGTTGTCGCGGCCGCGACAGGGTTATTGCTACTAAAAGCCACGCAAGGGTTCATCAATTCTAGAATCACCATCAAACGTGAGAAAGCAGTGCAAGAAGCGACGATGATGCGCCTTCTTTCCTTGCCGCCTTCTTTCTTCAAGAAGTTCAATACTGGTGAACTCACCTCCCGTTTTAATAGCGTTCCTCAATTGGCCAGCACGATCATCAATGGGGTGTTCTCCACCTTCATGGCCCTCATTATGTCGCTTGCCTATTTGTTCCAGCTTGTTTCGTTTGCCTCTTCTTTGGTTCTTCCGGTCATCTTGATCTTGCTTGCGACATCAGGCTTTACCGTTTTCACTGCCTTCATCCAAAAAGGATATACCCGTAAAGTATTGGAATATTCCTCCAAAGAAGCCGGTATCACCTACGAAGTCATTAACGGCATCCAAAAGATTCGTCTTTCGGGTTCGGAAAAACGCGTGTTCGCCAAATGGGCGAACGCCTATTCTAGAAGCGCTAGGGTCAAATATAGACCGCCGTTGCTGCTTCGCTTAGCTCCTGCCATCAATTTGTTGATCACCTTGTTAGGGAATCTTGCCATTTATGCGATCGCCTCAACCCAAAAGATCGATGTCCCGAATTATATGGCGTTTGTCACGAGCTTCGGCGTCCTTTCAGGAGCTTTTGCCTCCTTATCTTCGATGGTAACCGTTCTTTCTTCCATCCAGCCATT
>ONWJ01000073.1 GCA_900321535.1 uncultured Erysipelotrichaceae bacterium | reverse complement strand
TTGCCAATCATCTCGATGCGCCGGACGATTTCCCCATCGATGAATCGCTTGGTTAGATACACCATCAAGGAGAAGTGGTGATAAATATCGCCAAGCAGATCTTCAAAACGGAGGGAATCATTGGCCATCATAGCCATCCTTGCCATGCGGTATGGCATCGCGGATAAATCTTTCGCATGCAGCGTCGTGATGATGGGGTGTCCAGACATCACGCAGCTTAAAGCATCTAGCATCTCAGCCCCACGGCTTTCCGCTACCAGAAGATAGTCTGGGTTATTACGAAGTGCGTTCTTGATCAAGGAGGAGAAAGTGGTCGCTTTGTTTTTCTCGTCAACCAACCAGCTAGTTAAATCCAAATCGCCATCGCCGCGAGATAGTTCAAGCTCTTCTACGTTGTCGATAACGATGACACGGGTTGCAGGAGGCAAATGTAAGAGCAGGTATTTTTGAAGTTCGGTTTTGCCCGCTCCGGTCTCTCCGGCGATGACGATGGATTCATGGTTAGCCAGCGCCTTTAAAAGAATCTTCCTAGACTTCCCTCCAAAGAACTTATCGTCATCGCTGACCGCGGTGCCATCATGCCCGATTCTTAACGAGAAGGTGCAAACCTTATGATCACGAACTCTCCCTACGGAAAGGAACATCGCGTTGAGTCGATACCTTGAAAAACTGACGTCCAAAATCGGTTCAAGGTATGAGAATTGCTTCTCGGAGAAGTTTGCGATTTGCCTCAAAAAGTCTCCAATTTGCTCAACTGTGACTTTTTCCGTCCATTTTCTTCTTCCTTTTTCCCGATTTTCAAAGAAGATATCCACCCCGTTAAAAGAGATATCAGTGATGTTTGGATCCTCTAAAAGAGGCTTGAGGAAGCTTTCCTCCACGTAGGATGTGACGCGTTCATAATGGTTCATATTTCATTCTCCCTCACTTCGAAAATAGCCTTCTTGGCAAATGTGCTGAAGTCATGCATCTTCGCATCGATGGAGATGGTGACTTTGCTTGGATGCTTGGGGGTGTAGTAATTGCCAAAACGGATATTGGTCGTATAGGTCTTGCAATAGGGTTTGAGGTTGTCTTCAAAGTAGGTCAGCAATCGATCGGAAAGGAAATCGACATCGAAATAGGGATAGATGCGATTTCCATCATCGTCAAAGGCCAGAACCGATGTCTCTACGATGCCTTTATATAGGCCATAGTAAGCATTGATCGCCCCACGATACTGGTATTGTTGAGTGAAGGTCGAGACCATCAAAACGAGCATGAGCCCGCCGACTAAGAAGTGAAACATCTCATTCCTCCCCTATCACCACGCAGTAATCGGCTTCGCGGCAATTGCCAAATTGACTTTCGCTAAAAGAAACCGAGCGTTCCAAAACGATTTCATCGATGCCGTTGATATCGGTTAGCCAGATTTGGTATTCGATTGTTTCACCTGCACAGGCAAGTTCGTTGGCAAATACGTTTCTGGTTTTGATATAAGTCGTATTAGGCTTGGTCGAGTAATTCGCCATCTCACCGGTGATCTTGCTATAGACGTAATAAGCTTTCGTATAGATGGAATAGGTGCCGTCGTTTTCGTTATCTTCAAGCGCCAAAGGGATGCTTAAATACCCGTAATCCCCTCCGACATTTTTCCCGATTCCAAAGTCTTTGATATGATCGAGGATTCGTAGTTCGGCGTTGCAGCGTATTGGATAACTCTTAGCGTTGGTATCCCGATAACGAATCGTCCATCGTTCAATGCCTAAACTGAAATTATCTTCGCTTGGCGCGTTATATTTCACGTCATATCGATAGTTATAGGTTTTTACGTCCGTTAAGCCTGATTCGACGCGATAGCGATTGGTGAGGATTCGTTTGGTTCCTGAAACGCCATGTTTGATCAAAGGCGAACCGAGGTCACGATGCTCGTAGACGATATCCGACCAGTTGTCAGTTGTCGTCGATGCAAGCCCGAAATATAGATGCAATTTCTCAACATTCGTATATTTCTTTGGGATGGTGAAAGTTCCATCATATGATTTGGTCCCGCTATAGCGCAAATCATAGGCTTGCTCATAGCCATAATAGGAAGTCGTGTTGTTTTCATCGGTAACATAGCAAAAGAACTTAAATTGAAGACGATTCTCATCTTTGAAATGCCAATCCAAACGTACGTCATGGTTGCGAATTAGGTCATCGAGTTCATAGGCAAATCTGCCAAACGGTCGATCAATGGAGGCGCTGACGCCGGATAACGCCAAAAAACATGGCAGGCTTTTGAGCATGATAGGATGTCTCACGCGGATACCTCCAAGTGGAATCGTTCATCGAGTTTCTTATAAATGGTCGCAAGCCGTTGACGGTACATCGGGGTCTCCAGCACCCCATAATGCCAAAATGGGTAATGACGGCCGCGTTCTAAAAACTCAGTGATGAATATCTTCTGGTCAAGTTCATCATCTAACTCCTTATAAAAGGTGATGACGGAGGTGATAAATCGCCGTCCTTTTCCGCTTTTAACAAACCAGAGGGATTTCTTATCCAAGTCATAGATATGGCAGTCAGGTGACTTGCCGACATCCATCAACGACTTCCGGTATTTATCACGGAAGATCACAATCGAGTCGATGACGTTTTTGGGGGCAAATTTAGGGTTTCGCGATAACTCTTTCATATCTATCTATACGCAAAAAACGGCAATTTGAACGTAAAAGTTTCTCAAGTTTCCGAATTGCTTAGATTCAATCGAAGAAGAAAATTACACAAAATTTCGGTTGTAATAATTTGAACGGCCCTTTTTGCGCATAAAAAAGTTTCCTCAAGCCAAAATATCATTGCTATAATTTGTCCATGATTTTATTGATCGGCGCTTCCGCCAGCGGCAAAACGGAAGTCGCGAAATATCTCGCCAAAACCTATGGGATTACCAAGGCCATCACGCACACCACTCGTCCAATGCGCGAAGGTGAGCAAAACGGCGTGGATTATTTCTTCGTCAACAAACCAGAATTCCTCCGCATGGAAGAAAATGGATTGCTTGTCGAATCGACATTCTATAATGGCAATTTATATGGATGCTCCAAAGCCCAGGTCGCCGATGATAAATGCATCGTCTTAGATCCTGCTGGTCTTGATCATTTCATGGCGTTAGGTTCTTCCCGCGTCATCGCCTTCTATTTGGATGCGGATGAGGACTTACGTATCCGACGCATGATTGGTCGCGGCGATCGGATGGAAGACGTGGAAAAGCGTATCGAGAATGACCGTATTTGCTTCAATGAAGAAGTAAAAGAAAAGACCGACGTGGTCGTTCCCGTTTCTACTCAATCTGTAGCGGAAATCGGGGATTTCATCGTCGATCAATATCGCAAAATCCTTGCAAAACTCAATTAACTCGTCTTCTTGGATGATAAATTACTAACGCTTCGTCAATTGAGAACGGAGCGTTTTTCTTTACCTTGACCGTGAGCTTTGCATATTCAAAACTATCGCCGACTTTGCCAAACTCACCTAACTGATCATTGATCCAGCCTGACACGGTCTCATAGCCTTCATCGATTTCTTCTTCATCCATTTTGAAATAGGTGAAGAACTCTTCGATGTTCATCGAGCCTTTGACGATATATTGGTTTCTCTTATCCGTTTTCTGGATGTCTGGAGAGATTGGCTCAGATTCATCCCAAAGGTCTCCAACAAGCTCTTCTAAGATGTCTTCCAATGTCAAAATACCTTCGGTGCCACCATATTCGTCTTTGACGACGACGATATGGTGATGCGTCTTTTTCATCAGCTCCAAAATCGCGGAGATTTCCATCGTCCTTGGAACCGATTCAATCGGAAGCATCAAAAGGTCGAGCGATAATGGCTTGCCCATTAACATCGCCTTATGCAGCAATTTGATGGGGATATAGCCCACGATATCGTCTAAAGACTTCTTATAAACGATGATGCGGGAATGATGGAACATGCCATAGGATTCGATATAACGATTCAAATTGGTCGCATAATCGATGCCTTCGATTTTCACGCGTGGGGTCAAAACGTGATAGGCGCGTGTATCGATAAATTCAATGGAATTGTGGATCAATTCTTTTTGATCCTCATCGATGATGCCCTCTTCTTCAATCGTGTTGACCATCTGGGCAAGTTCTTCATCGGATAAGACGTTTTCTTCTTCGTTATTCTTTGTCACGATCGGACGAGTAAGGGCTCCCGCGATGGCTAAAGAAGCCTTG
>ONWJ01000097.1 GCA_900321535.1 uncultured Erysipelotrichaceae bacterium | reverse complement strand
TTTGGTACCAAGCAGCGGGGCGGATGATTTCCTGGCCGCATCGAAAGGTTTCTTAACGGCCTTCAGGTGTTTGACCATGAATAAGGCGCCAATCTTGGTAATGAAATTATGGAAAATCGCACCCTTGAACAAGTCGGAGACATACAAAGCGCCTTCCTCGGTTGCCTTTAAGAAGACGTTTCCGGAGAAGCCATCAGCGACAACGATATCCGCTTCGCCTTTGAGGACGTGATCACCTTCGATGTTTCCAACGAAATTCAAACCCGATTCTTTTAATAAAGGATAGACGGTTTTGGTGAGTTCGTTCCCTTTGCCTTCTTCTTGGCCGACGCTTAGCAATGCAACGCGAGGTTTCTCCAAGCCATTCATTCTGAGATAGGTATCCGCCATCAAAGCAAACTGGAGGAGATATTCCGGTTTGCAATCCATATTCGCACCAGCGTCAATGAGTCTTACAAAGGTCTCTTTTCTTGTTGGCAAAGTGGCCATCAAAGCCGGTCTTCCAACGCCAGGAAGACGCCCGATTTTTAAGACTGCTCCAGTGAGCAAAGCACCGGTTGGACCAGCCGAAATCATGCCGTCAATGTCATCGCGTTTTCTAAGCGCATCAAAGCAAACCGATAGGGAACTGCAGGGTTTTTCCTTTAAAAAGGTAGCAGGATGGTCGGTATTGAGGACCGCTTCTTTGGCAGGAAGAATCTCATATCTTTCGGGTGAGATTCCAGCCTTTTCCATGGCAGGTTTGATGTCTTCTTCCTTGCCAGCGAAAATCAAAAACAAATCAGCTTCCTTTGCGAAGGCAGCCACGGCTCCCTCAAGCACGGCGGCAGGAGCATTATCGCCGCCTAAGGTATCAACAAGAATTTTCATAGCGTTCATATTTTACGGCTTTGATATAAAAGCGCAAAAAGTATTCGGCGTTTTCCTATCAAATCTTTGCTGGCTATGTTAACATAGCCGGGCTATGAGTGACGAAACGATTAACGAACGATTTGAAATGTATGCTAAGCATGCCAAAGACAATGAACTTGAAATTGTCCAATCCAACCTTTGTGGCTGCTATTTCTGCCGGCATATCTTTTCTGCTAGAGAGGTCAGCGACTGGATCGAAGATGAGCATCACGTCTCTGCGGTTTGTCCGGAGTGCGGCATGGATGCCGTCATTGGCGATCATAGTGGTGTGCCCCTCTCCAAAGATCTCCTCAAGGAGATGAATGAATATTTCTACGGCAAAGCCGATGACCGCGATACCGATGCGGCAGTCCGCTTCTGCGCTAGATATATCGCTGGGAAGATCACACACAAAGAGAAGAACGAAAAACTCTACCGCGATTATCTTGAGACTCTCTTTAATCGGGGAAATGAGCATGCCACGCTTGAACTCGCTTCTTTGGTAGAAAGCGGTGGTGATTTCGGCGTACCTGATCCAGTGGCGGCTGAAAAGATCTATCAAAGCAGCGCGTTGAAATTGAATTCGGATGCGATGTGCCGTTTGGCGAGCCTATATCTTCGTAATGAAGATGAGACCGTGCGTGCCAAAGCGTTTCCTCTAGCGGCGAAAGCCTGTGCTTTAGGAGATCCTGTCGGCATTTATTTGATCTCAGATTGCCTTCTTGGCGGTATCGGGGTGGAGCAAAGCATCGACCAAGCATACGCTGTGGTTGACCGCGCATACCAAGACTTCTTCCCTTGCCTTTCCGAAGATGATGACCGCGAGTTGATGGGTTTTGCGAACTTTGCCTATCGCCTTGGCAAGTTCAATCAATATGCCGTTGGCACAGAACGTGATACCGATGGCGCTTTAAAACTCTACTTGTTCGCAAAACTTGCCTGCTATAACGCCAAGGAACTTGGCTATGGCGATAATCCTATCCTTCCAGATATTGAAAAGGAAATCAAAGGGCTGGCTGAAAGCGAGCATATTAGCAACGGAGACCCAATCTTTGATGCGAACATGTTCTTCGACTCTTTCTCTTATGTACAAGACAACACTTCACTTAAGCGATTAGATATCGTTGACTATGACGAAAAAAGCGGCGAATTGACGCTTGATATTACCTTCCATCGCCCGGTGGCGTTGATTGATACCGGAACTTTATCTTGCTTGATGAGGGTTGGTGTTACACGCTGGGTGTTCTCTGGTGTCGTTTACTTCCAAGGGACAGGTGGAGATTACCTAAGAGTCGGCAGCAATGACGGTGAATCCTGGGTTTTCTTCAACGGCGATGAAGAAGTGGCGAAAATCCGTTTCCGCAACGGCGGAACAGATAACGATGAGGATTCGAATGAGTAAAGATTCCTCCAAGAAAACAGCGCTTGGCCCTTTGAAGCCTTACCGCAAAGCGGTGATTCTCGCCCCAGGATTGAAGGTAATCGAATGTATTACTGAATTGCTGGTGCCTTTTGTCGTTCGATATATCATCGATGATGGATTAAATCCAGCTGGATCTCATTACCAAGATACACAGTTTGTCGTGCTGTTGGCGTTATCCGTTTTTGCAATGGCTATCGTTGGATTCTCGGCGACGATGGTAACCCAGTATGTGGCCTCGAAAACAACGACAACATATGCGGTTGGTCTTCGAAAGGCTATTTATGAACAAACGTTGTCTCTTTCGGACGCTCAACTGGAATCCTTTGGCAAATCCAAAGCCCTGAACCTCGTCAACGCGGATGCCTATTCACTTCAAACTGGGGTGCAGATGTTTATGCGACTGCTCGTTCGCGCACCGTTCTTGGTGCTTGGCTCGATCATCGCCTCATTCATCGTTCATCCTCTAGCGGGTCTCATCGTTCTGATCGCTTTATTAGGATGCGCCTTGACGATCGTAATCATTGTGAAAGCCACTCCGAAGCATTATGCCCAGCTTAATCAAGAGCTTGATCGCCTCTCGATGCTTTCGGATGATGGGATTTCAGGAACCCGCGTGATTCGTGCTTTCAGCAAAGAGGAATCGATGGGAAATCAATTCAAAGAGACCTCTTCAAAATACCGCAAAAAAGCAATTTTCATTGCAAAACTCAACTCTTTTATCAATCCTTTGACCTTTTTCTTCATTAACGCTGCAATCGTTCTCATCCTTGTGCTTGGTAGTTATTCCTATAACACGACGCTACTTTCGGTGGGGTCTATCGTGGCGCTTGTTTCTTTCTTGACGCAATCGCTGACGGCCTTGATTCAGTTCACTCGTTTGGTAACTTCCGTCTCAAAAGCGTTAGCGTCGAAGAAACGTATCGATGCCTTTTTGGCGTTAGAGCCCGAACTCAAAGATGGAGAGATTTCTTCTTTGCCAGAAAGGAAACAAGGGGACGATCTTTATGTCTTCGATCATGTCTCTGTCTCCTTCGGCGGGGAAACGAATGCGTTGGAAGATATCTCGTTTAAGGTGTGCGCAGGAGAGCGCGTTGGCATCATCGGTGGAACTGGCTCTGGTAAAACGACATTGCTTCGCCTTTTCCAACGGTTCATTGACCCAAGTCAAGGGAACGTAACGCTCCTTGGCCATGACTTAAAAGACTATTCGTTATCAACGGTTCGTTCACCGGTTGCGATGGTGTCGCAGAAACCACAATTATTCAAAGGCGATATTCTTTTTAATATCACACTTGGTGAGCAGCATTCTCAAGAAGAGATCTTCC
>ONWJ01000041.1 GCA_900321535.1 uncultured Erysipelotrichaceae bacterium | reverse complement strand
AACCGCCATATTGATGCATATTAATAGTTAATGGTAATATCCCTTTTATAGCATTAACTGAGTCATTATCTTCCCAGTATACGTCTAATTCTTGATTATCAATTGAAAGTGTCATATTTATCTCCTTATCTATAGGTGTTTCTGGCAAATTTGTTTTAGTAGTACAACTAGTTAGGATAAGTACCGGTAAAATAAAACTTAATAACTTATTCATCTTTGTCTCCTAATATTCTTGGCAATTCATCAACTTCTAAAGTGGCTTCTGGATTTGGCCAATCTTTCACTACTTCTTCTGTTCCTGCTTCAATAGCCTTTTCATAGTAGGCTTTCTTAAAATCTATTTGTTTTTTGTAATATTTGAGTTCTTTAATTTGCTTTTGAATGTTTTCTTCTTGCTCTAAAATCAATTGGTATCTTTCTTTTAATGTTTCATCACCTTTTAACGCTAAATCGACATATTCTTTGATTTTCTTAATTGGCATGTTTAGATTCTTTAAGCAATTCAACATTCTTAGCCAAGGAAAATCTTTGTCTTCAAAAACACGTATTCCATTTACTCTTTTAACCAAAGGAAATAATCCTTCTTTATCGTAATATCTAATTGTATACGCTGAGACGTTAAGCATCTTAGCAATTTCAGATATGGAATAACTCATGTTTTTCACCTCGCATTTATATTGTAAAAGTTAGAGTTAACTCTAGGTCAAACACAAAATAAAAAGGACTGACACATTGTATCAATCCTGTTTAACTAAGTTGGTGACCCGTACGCGATTCGAACGCGTGAGTGCATCCTTGAAAGGGATGTGAGTTAAGCCACTTCTCCAACGGGCCAAATGGCGCTCAGCATAGGGCTCGAACCTACAACCGATCGGTTAACAGCCGATTGCTCTGCCATTGAGCTAGCTGAGCGCATGCGCTTGATAGCGCCTGATAATAATAGACAGGACCGAAGCACTTTGCAACCTATTTTTTACGAATGCAAAGTGCTTTTTTCAAAGAAAAGAGGAGGTCAGACGCAACTAAGACCTCCTCAAGGTGTTTTATGTGTTTTTGGTAACCGCGTAACCGATTATAAAGCGGCTAGCTTCTTTTCAATCGCGGCGAATAGATCCTTCACCGTTTTGAACGTGGAGAACTCTTCCGTCTCGAATTGAATGCCATATTTGTCTTCGAGTTCCATGCAGAGTTCGACGACATCAAGGCTATCAAGCCCTAGATCTCTCAAGCCTTTGTTATCATCGATATGGCTGACGCCCAAACGATCTTCAAACAACGCTCTGATTTCATTTAATCTCTGATCCATAGTATGTGTACCTCGGCGAGATTATAGCCCAACCAAAGCCGTTTTACAAATCGGCAAAGACGCTTTTTGAGTTCAAGACGGCAAAACCACGATCAAGCTTTTGGGTTTTCGATGAAGCTCGTCTCGGCAATCATTTTTTCGCTGATTGCTGTAGATGAGGACTTCACCGCACCGTAAAGCACGGATCCAACTGCCGTAAACGTGATGAGAACAAGCAGCATCGCGAGCAATTGTCCTTTGATTTCAGACATATCATTTCACCTCCTTTCATCCATTTTTGGTTTCATAGAATCCGACGACAGCGGTTCGTCTAACTACGATTTCCATCGTCGATTTCTGCAAAATGATGGGTACATATTCTTTGTAGACCTCGAATATGACCGTTCCGCCGATCGGCGGGGTGTAATGGGTGAGGTCGCGGATGTCCGCGCCTTCATCCTGTACAAGTTGCACTGTCGCATCGCTTAACCTTCCTTCTAAAGAGATCCGGTAGGCGACCGTAAGAGCAATCGCATCCAAATTGTTTCTTACCGCGGTGACGCAGAAGATATCGCCACCTAGCAGTAAGATGCCAATCATGTAAACAACCGATAAAAGTAAGCCGATGTTATAAGACATTCATGATTCCTCCCATGATATCGACGAGTGAGAAAGTGATCATGAACATGGTGACGCCAGACCCAATCAAAGGCAGAATGGACAATTTGCTTAAGGAATCGAGGCGCTTCTGCTTCAGCATCGCATGCTTATCATCGGAAAGCCTTCCGAATAGATGCTGAAACTGGATGATGAACTTGCCACCTTCACCTTGATCAACCATCTGATATACCGAGATCATGACTTCTTTAACCGAGATATCGGTAAAATGCCCGGCGAAGTTCACGAATGGAGTAACGCTTTTATCGCCTTCGATTTCTGCCACGAGCTGTTGCAATAAAGGCGCGAAGGATGGGCTAGCGAATTGCTGGATACTTTCGATTGCATGGTAGACATTAAGTCCATCGTTGATGTAAATGCCTAAGAACGTGAATAGGCGAATGAATTCCTCCATTCTGTTTTCATAGAGTTTTCTAATCGCGCTGGAATACCTGGTGAAATAGAAATAGGCAAAGAAAATGATGAGGAATAAGGGTATAGCGAGCAAAAATGAAATCCCTTTGAATAGGTAAAGAGGGACGTCGATCAATAGTATTAAAACCACGCCCAGGAAGAAAAACAGGAATTCTTTTTTCGGATTTTTACCAAGGAATTGCATGGATTTTTTAATTTTTCCCATTTTTAACCCCCTTTATTTCCTTTTGCTTTTTCCGGGCGAATAAATTGATGCCGGTGTACTTCTGGGTGAAGATGACAATCGAAACAAGCAGCAACAAGAAGTAGACCATGATCATCGCGACATAGCTGATGGAAGAACTTAGATAGGTATAGAAGGAATCTAATCCGAAACGAACAAAGACCAAGATCGCAAGCGACATCGCCCAAAGCACAATCCATTGAATTAAGACGGAAGCCGCGTGTTTGGAAAGACTAATCGCGGTTTCTTCCATACGTGTGAGCTCCTCCATGAGACTTTTTGAAAGCTTCAAGATAGCTCCGCCCCGCTCCGTATAGATATCAAGCACCGAGAGGAACATATCGTAGATTGGGGTCTCGAAATAATTCGAGAGGTATTCAATTCGCTCTTTCGTCTCATAAAGGGCAATCGCATCGAGCGTTGCCTTAAAATCCTTTTGGGCCGATTGGGTCGCAAGCTCAAAACTCTTTTGCAGCGACTCGCAAACCGACATCGTGATTAGGAACGAATTGACAAACGTGTAGCACTCATGCCGTTTTT
>ONWJ01000222.1 GCA_900321535.1 uncultured Erysipelotrichaceae bacterium | reverse complement strand
CGCTGAATTAGAGCCGTTTTCTATTGATTTTGAAGGTCTATTATAAGCGCAAGTAAAAGAAAAAGATATGAAAACATTCAATTACAGTTCTTTCGTTGTACTTTGTCTCAAAAATGGGTTGGCTTTCCTTGTATGTGCGTGTGAGAGCATGATAAGATACGTTAAACGTATTCCGCTTCTTAGATCATTCCGGAGGTAAGAGAATGGAAGTAAGAATTGAAGGTCTGCAGAAAGTCTTCACCGGCCAAAAAGGCACGAAGATGACAGCAGTGGACAACATGTCTTTTGTCATCCCTGATGGCAAATTGGTTGGTTTGCTTGGCCCGTCTGGCTGCGGCAAATCGACCACCCTTTATATGATCTCGGGTTTGCATATCCCAACCGGCGGTCATATCTATTTCGGCAGTGAGGATGTCACTCATGTCCCACCAGAAAACCGTGGCATCGGCTTAGTTTTCCAAAACTACGCCCTTTACCCGCATTTCTCGGTCGCGCAGAACATCTCATTCCCGCTTGATAATGTCCGTCTCCCAGGCGCCTATGGCAAAGAGAAAGACGCCATGAAAGCTGCCGACGGCCAGGTTAAATTCTGCCAGAATGATATCAAGAAGCTCACCGCTAAGATCGCCAAAATCTCGGCCCGCATCGACGCGGGCAAACCAAAGCCAAATGATGAAAGAGATTTAGAAGAAGCGAAAGTTCATTTGGCCGAGAAAGAAGCCGAGCTTCCTAAGCTTGAAGAGACACTTGAAGCCGCGAAAAAAGCTTACGAAGAAGCCTATGCTGCTTTCCTTGATTTAAAACAAAAAGACCCAGCCAAGGCCAAAATCATCAATAAACGCCGCTTATCCAAAGAAGATAAGGCCGCGATCATCAATGAGATGGCCGAAATCGTCGACATCGTTCCATATCTTGCTCGTAAACCACGCGAACTCTCCGGTGGTCAGCAGCAGCGTGTCGCCATCGCCCGTGCGCTTGCCAAAAAGCCAGGCGTCCTTCTCCTTGACGAACCTCTTTCCAACCTCGACGCCCGTCTCCGTTTGCAGACCCGTGAGGAAATCAAGCGCATTCAGCGTTCCACTGGAATCACAACTGTCTTCGTCACCCATGACCAAGAAGAAGCCATGTCCATCTCCGACATCATCGTTGTCATGAAACTTGGACAAATCCAGCAAATCGGCGAACCGCAGTACGTTTACGACGAACCTGCCAACCTCTTCGTTGCCAAATTCTTAGGTAACCCAGCGATCAACGTCTTCCAAGGCGAGATCAAAGGCGGCAAACTCTATGTTAACGGTGAGCTTTTCGATGATGACCCAATCTATGAAAAGCCATACGTCCGCACCATCTACGAAGAACCAGAAAGCTATCGCGAAGCGCTTAACATCGTTCGCTCTGGCAAAAAGGTCGGTAAAGGAAGCAATGGCGAAGTCATCGAAGAAAACCCAGCCGTCGCTTGCAAGTCCTTCCCATCTAGAGAAGAGACCTTCACTGATCGCAAAGTCTATATCGGCGTCCGTCCAGAATCCTTCAAGCTCGTTGATGGCCGCGTCAAAAAAGGCGTCGTCCCAACCGATATTGAGATGATTCAACACATCGGCCGTGATATTTCCGTCGTCGGCAAAGTCGAAGGACAAGAAGACGGCAAACTCAAAATCATCATCCCAAGCGAATATCGCGAATCCATCCCAGAAGCTGGTCACTTCCGCTTTGGTACCAAACGCTTCTACGTTTTCGAAGAAGGCGGAGAGAGGATTAAATAATGGCGGATACTGCTCTTAAAACAAAGCCATCCAAGCAGGAGGAGTGGAGTTATATTACTTCCAATGACCCTGCCGTGATGCGCAAGCAGTCGACAGAGCAGATTTTGAAGATGTCCCTTTCTTCAAAGAGGGCCTCCAAATTCCAGCTAGGTGAGACTGCCAAAGCTTGGATCGCCTTGATCCCGGCGCTTATCTTCCTCATCCTGTTCATGATCTACCCGATCATCAACACCTTCATCATCTCCTTCATTGAGAACTTCCGTTTCATGAAAGGCAGTGGTGGTTCGTTCGCGCTTTCTAACTTCTTCGCCGCGATCAACACACCGCGACTCGCGGTCAAGCCGTCCTTCTCCTTCGGGAACTATATCCGCGTCCTTCAAGATGAAGAGTTCCTGACCTCATTGGGGAATACGGCGTTGATCGTCATCGTCACGGTTCCGCTTACCATCATCGTGGCCCTTCTGATCGCGGTCGCGCTCAATTCCATCAAGAAACTGCAGGGATTTTTCCAAACTGTGTTCTTCTTGCCATACGTTACCAACGCCATCGCGTTAGGTATGGTCTTCAAAATCATGTTCACTGATGGAGACGCTGGTTTGTTCAACGCCTTCTTAAAAATCTTCGGTGTTGCATCCCAATCCTGGCTATCGGACTATGCCGATAAATGGCATATGTTCGTGGTCATCACCATCTATTCCATTTGGAACGGCATCGCCTTCAAGATCCTTGTCTTCATGTCTGGCTTAGCCTCCATCGACAAGCAGTATTATGATGCCGCCAAGATCGATGGCGCGTCCCGCGCGACGATCCTTGGACGTGTCACCGTTCCTCTATTATCTCCGCAGATCCTTTATATTACGATCACCTCATTCATCGGGGCGTTCAAATCCTACACCCAGATCATCTCCCTCTTCGGCGGCGGCGCCT
>ONWJ01000144.1 GCA_900321535.1 uncultured Erysipelotrichaceae bacterium | reverse complement strand
TCTGCATCCATACGAATGCTGAATGTGATCTGCTTCATAAGAATACCTCATTTGTATGTCTAGATTATATTCTTTCAGTTTTATTTATCAAACATTTGAAACTGTTTCGGTTGCAAAATGCATGCTAAATGCTTTTTTGCTCAATCTCCTCGGCGCCTAATTAGTCCGATATTGAAAAGCCGCCTTGTTGGCGGCGTTCCTATGCATATTCTGCGGGTCTTATCCCCTCGCGAGCATCTTCTCCGCGATGCCGATGAAGGCGTAATTGTTCGCGCCTTTGACGAGGTCATATTCATCGCCGAGATCCTTCGCGGTCTTGTAGATATTGGAGAAGATATTGGCCATGATGGATTGGAGGCGCTTGTCCACTTTCTCAAAGGACCACTTCTCGCCTTTCCCGTTCTGCTCGATCTCAAGCCCGGACACGGATACCCCACCGGCATTGCTGGCTTTTCCTGGCGCGTAGATCACCCGGTTCTTGAGGAAGAGTTTGGCCGCTTCGATCGTGCATGGCATATTGGCCCCTTCGAACACCCCGATGACCCCGTTTTGGATCAGCTTCTTCGCGTCTTCTTCGTTGAGCTCGAACTGGGTCGCGCAGGGGAAAGCGACATCGGCCTGGATATCCCAGATGCCTTTAGAAGGCAACACGGTGACATTCTTATGGGTGTCTGCATATTCTTTGATGCGTCCGCGCTTATCCTCTTTCAAGACGCGGAGATCTTCGAAGACGATGCCGTCGGGGCAATAGATCGCGTTGGAGGAATCGTTCATCGCGATGACCTTGCCACCGCATTCGATCACTTTCTTTAGGCAATACAAGGCGACATTGCCAGACCCGGAGACAATGACCTTCTTCCCTTTGAGATCGGTGTTCTTATATTGCTTCAATGCTTCTAGGGCAAAATAGGTGACCCCGAAGCCAGTCGCTTCGGTCCTGCATAAGGATCCGCCTAGATCCAGCGGCTTGCCCGTGAGGGAGCAGTCGGATTTGCCAGAATATTCTTTGTAGGCTTCATAGAGGAAGCGGATCTCTCTGCCCCCTACCCCGAGATCGACGGCAGGAACATCCTTATCGGCCCCAATATAAGGATAGAGTTGTTTCATGAACGCTTGGCAGAAACGCTTTACTTCCCCATCGGATTTCCCTTTGGGGTCGAAATCGCTGCCGCCTTTGGCGCCGCCCATGGGGAGGGTGGTCAGGAAATTCTTGAAAATCTGCTCAAATCCCAGGAATTTCAGGATGGAGAGATTGACGGAAGGATGGAAGCGGAGGCCGCCTTTGTAGACCCCGTTGACGTTATTGAACTGGACGCGGTAGCCATGATTGACTTGCTCTTTGCCTTGGTCATCCACCCAGCGGACATCGAATTGGATGATATGGTCAGGGACGACGATGTCCTCCAAGATCTTCTGATATCTTGGATTATTCAAAACGGATTCATCCAGCGAGGCGAACATCTCTTTGAGAGCCGTTTGGAATTCAGGTTCGTTACTGTATTTGGCTAGATCGATCATGGTCGCATCCTCCTAAAAACGAAAGCGATTATAAAACGCGCGTGAAAAAGATAAAGAAAAACAAGCCTTGTTGATGAGCAAAGTCAGCGAATGACACTTAAAGACGGCGTTTTCTCGATGCGCTTCTTGGGAAAACGAGTCGAATGAAATCAATCTAACTCGACAGTGTTGAGTTAGAAATATTTTTAACTCGACAGTGTTGAGTTAGCGTTGAGTTAACAGTTCGCCTGGCCACAGGGCCAGGATTAAACTGCATCAAAACTGTCTCTGCCGTTTTTTTGCGAATATACGCATCGCGTACAAGCAATCTAATTCGTTTCCTTTAGGCGATAATATGAATGTTTGCCGCTGACGGCGAGTTCCATCTTGCCTTCGGAGATCAAGGACACAAGCAAACGATAGGCTCTGCTTGGGCTTAGCGCGAACCTCGACTCCACGTCTTCGCGCGTTAAGGATCCACCACACGATACGGCGAATTCGATAATGGCCTCTTTAAGCTCGGCCCTATTGATTTGTATGCCGGCGTCCTCGAAGCCAACTAGGCAATACCTTCCGGAGGCTTCTTTTTCCAAAAGCTTTTCAGAGACGCCGACTTCCAGCATTGTCTTCGACTTGGAGATGCCTATGCCGAGATGCTCTGCCAAGGATTCAGCGGACATCGGGCCGTTCTCACGAATCGTAAAAAGCCCTATCTCCAAAATAAGAGGTAGATTTTTCCCAAACAATCGGGCGGCGAACGCATAATCGATTTCCGCTTTTGGAAAGAAGCAAGATACATCTTCCCCGACGCAACGATACTCTGGAATAGGTTTGCCGAATCTTGCCGCGCTTGCGTAAATGCGATCGACGCCCCTGCCGGACGATTCACAGAAGCCAAGCGCCTTCAACGCATACGAAAGTGCGGGATTTCTGCCGCGTGGCTCGGCAGAAAGCAAATCTTTTTCTTTTAGCCCGCGAATCAGCGTTCCAGGATTGGAAATCATCAAGCCAGTCTCATCAATCGCAACGCGGACCGGGCCAAGAATCGCATAATCCCGGTGTGCAATAGCATTGGCGAAAGCCTCTCGAGAAGCTGGAATATCATAATATGGGATATCAAACCTTCTCATTCCATCATACATTTCCGATGTCGGGTTATGCGAAGAAAGGAAATTCGCGAAAATCGAAAATGCTTTGCAAATATTGACCCTCTTGACTTGATTGCTCTTCACTTCTCCGTTTTGGAGCCACTGAAATTTGAACGAAGCCGCGGGACAATATCTTTCTAATGCCTCCTCAGTTCCAAAAAGCAAGATTCCAACCAACGTCGCCATCTTGATGCCACCTTTGTCGGTAACGGCATGGATAGCCAACAAAAATTCATCGAAATTCAACCCAAAGACGGATGAGTCGGAAGAACGATATGATGAAACAGACCCATGCAGTGTTTTCGCATCTTGCATATCAAACAATGATTCATCATAAGGGCAAACGTAATCAGAGGTCATATCAACAAGCCCAACATCAGACAATCTTGAGGAAAATTCCCATGGATAAAATGGCCTCATCTCAGGCTCTCCATCGCTCCTTAATGTGCGATGAACGATCTTGCCGGATTTCGACGCCACAATATGAGGGGATTTCGGAACCGTGATTGCAAGAATTTGTTGCCCTTGCTCTTCGATCAATTTCGCTTCCGTATAGACGGATGGTATGGTTTTGTTGGCGACGAGCGAAGGCAGCCCCAAAACATCTTGGTGCTGCACGCTAAGACCAGTTGGGCGTCCGTCGTTCTCCACGCCGATATAAATCGTTCCGCCTTCTGCGTTTGTCATGGCAACGACTTCATCTATAAGGATGTGATCGCTTAGCGGCGGATTGTCTGATTTAAATTCCACCGTTAAACTTTCTTTTTCAGGTAGCATGCCCATACCTCCTATCATGATTGACTCAAGTTTAACTCGACAGTGTTGAGTTAGCAATATTTTTAACTCGACAGTGTTGAGTTAGCGTTGAGTTAAGGTTAGGAGGCGTCTAGAAAGAAAAACAGCCACCGCTGCTTTTTGAAAGAAAAAGTTCCTGACGATGGTATCAAGAACGTATTAGTCATTTGGAAGTAAAAACGGTTGATGGAAACGCCAAAAGCGCGAAAACCGTCATGAGTCACCCTGAGCATTATGGGCCAACCAAACTGGTCCGCATCAAGGATTCTAACCTTGGATACATGGACGGGGT
>ONWJ01000036.1 GCA_900321535.1 uncultured Erysipelotrichaceae bacterium | reverse complement strand
GATGTTCCGTTATTGCGATGGCTTCGTCTTCACCTCCAAAGAAGATATCTATGGCCACGTGATTAATGAGGCGCTCTCTCAAGGCTTACCCGTTGTCTCTTCTTATAAGGTAAACGCCGCAAAGCACCTCATCGAAAATGGAAAGAATGGTTTCCTCGTTGATTTAGACAAAAACGAAGAAATTAAAGAAGCCATCCTCGCAATTGATGAGCCGATGAGAGAGGCTGCAAAAGAAGTCGCAAAGCAAAATACGATTGAGAAGTCCGCTCGTTTCCACCTCGATTTCTTCAAAGCCCTTTTGGGAGCGAAACAATGAACATCGTTCTACTAAGCACCGCAATCGAAGACAAGCTGTTCTCTTCGTTAAACGAGCAAGGGAAAGCCCCAAACCCATCCGGGCAAAACTTTTATCTTCGTCTATTCGCTTCGCTTGAAAAAGTTGGCGAGGTCAACGCCTATTCTCTTGTTGGATATACTGATTCCTTAAACTCAGTCGACCCTCGCTTTCATTATTTGTTCCCTCCAAAAGGCAAACTAGCGCGCTTAGGCTTTGCGAATAAAATCGCTCGGCTCTTATTAGAGGAAAACGAGAAAAAGAAGATTGACGTCATCTTTTACGATTCGTTGAACCTCACCATTGCAAAGGCAATCAAGACGATCTCTAAATCGAAGAAGATCAAGCTCATCGCCGTTTGCACGGACGACCCCCACAATATTTCTTACGCCCCAAAATACTACGCCCCACTTTGCTTGCGCACCAACCGATATGCAGATGGCTACTTCTGCCTTACAGAAGGGCTAAATCGTTTGTTCAACCTTTCTAAGAAGCCACATTATCTTCAAATGGGTATTGTAGATAACCCCGTCCAAACAGGATCGCCACTCAATAAACCATACCTCTACTTTGGTGGCGCCCTGTTTGAAAAAGACGGCGTTGGAGATCTTGTAGACGCTTTCTTAGAAGTAAAGCCTGAGATGGATTTATTCATCGCCGGGCACGGTCCAATGGATCAAGAATTAGCAAAGAAAAACGAAAAATCTCTACATTTCCTTGGTCAAATTTCAAAAGAAGAGCATTTACGATATGTTTCTCATGCTTTCGCCGTCATCAATCCAAGAAGATATAACGCCTCCTTGGATGAGGTCTCTGTTCCTTCTAAAGTTTTGGAATATATCGCCCTTTGTCCGCGAGTGGTGTCCACCTTATCCACCCCCATCAAAAAAGCTTATGGGGATGACATCATCTGGCTTGAAGGCGGGACGAATAACAAAGATGCTTTGAAGTCATTCTTCGAACGTCTTTCATCATTAAGCCCCTCAACAGGCATGGCCCAAAAACGAATCATCGCTGATTTAGGGATAGAGGCCACCGCCACTCACCTAAAGCAATTCATCGAACGCGTTTTATAAAGGCTGAAACACCGCTGTTTCTTTCGAGAAATTCGCTAAAAGCGAAACATACATCAAAAATCATCGCACGTGTGTATAATTGCAGGCATGGACAAAGCCTTGCCTAGTGAGAATCCATCCAAAAAGTTAAGAGCGAACGTCGTCATCAACCTTATCCGTACCTTGACGATGACGCTTCTTTCTTTCTTGACGTTCCCTTACATCACTCGTGCTTTGGGCGATGAGGTTTTCGGTCTATACACTTGGGCAAACACATTCGTCTACTATTTCTTGATTCTTGCCAAGATCTCTATCCCAAACATCGCCATCCGTGAATGTGCGAAAGTCAAAAACGATAAGGTCGCCTTATCCCATAAGACCCAAGAATTCTTTATTTTGCAAGGCATTACCACCTTACTAAGCTACTCATTGCTCGTGGTTTTGTGCGTCTCCGTCCCAAGCCTAAGAGACACGAGTGCATTAATCTATTTGCTCGCCATTAATTTCTTAGCCGGGGCGTTCTCGTTTGAATGGATCTATGTGACCTTAGAGAAGCACTTCTATATCACAGTGCGTTCTATCTTGCTGATCGCGCTTACTTCGGCGATGACCTTCATCTTCATCAAACCAACCGCCTATCCGATCAACGAGGTCTATATTTACGCCACCATCACCGTATCCGTAACCGTGCTCACTTCGATATGTAACCTCGTGTTTTTGAGGCGGTACATCAGTTTAAAGAAAACTGGTCCTTATGATTTCAAGCAATACCTAAGACCGCTTTTCACCCTGTTCTTCATCTCGGCTTTTTTAACGGTCTACAATCAGACCGATTCCTTCTTGCTTGGATATCTTGATCCAACCAAATCCGCGGTTGGTTCTTATTCGGTTGGGGTAAAAGGCATCGATATCATCATCACGTTGACGACATCATTATTTACCGTCTTCATGCCAAGAGCCCATTATTATTACGGCAAAGAGAACAAGAATGCGTATGTGAATTTGCTCCGTTATTCATTTAACATCACCTTCTTCATCGCGATTCCTGCCATCGCGACCATGACTACCATGGCGACCCCTATCACAGCTTTGATTTCTGGATCTAGCGATACCGCAAGCGGACAATATAACAACGCGAACATCGTGTTGATGATTCTTGCAGTCATGATGCTAAGCTATTCCATCTGCGATACGATCTACACCCAAATCCTTCTGCCTCAGAAACGAGAAAAACACTACGCCTATGCTCTTATTGCTGGCGTAATCCTCAATATCGGCGGTTCGTTATTGTTCGGGTTGCTTCTTTTCAAGGAAACGCCGGTTATCGGCGTGGCCATTGCCACCGCTTTAGCGGATATCATCATCACCGTCTATTTGATCGCAGTGACCTGGAATTATTCAAGAAGAGCGATCTTCATTCTCAACAACCTGAAAATACTTATCATCGGGGCCTTGGTCGCGGTTTTCGCCTACTTCTTCTCCCCGTTGATGACCAAAGTATTTGTCGATACAGGTTCGCAATTATGGGAAGCATATTTAGGTTCGTTGCTTATCACCACCGCCATCTCCGCGATCATTTATCTTGGTGGTTTGCTCTTATCTAGAGAGCGGTTACTTTCGCTGCTATTCTTAAAGAAGAAAGGGGCCGTGTCCGATGAGAAATAAGAACCTCAAAGAGAATCCTTTCAAGCGTTTCGTCGGCGTTTGCTCGAGGAACATCATCAAAGCTCTCTCAAAACGAAAATACATCGAGTTACAGTATCGATATATCACGCACAACAAACTGCATTTAGACAATCCAAAACGATACACCGAGAAGCTTCAATATCTCCGCCTTTACGTCTATCCAAAAGATCCTCTTGTCATCCAATGCGCCGGTCGAGTTGGGGTGAGAGATTATGTTCGTCAATGCGGTTATGAAGATCTATTGATTCCAAGCTTAGGTGTCTATGACCGATTCGAAGACATCAACTTTGATAAGCTTCCGAATGCTTTCGTTTTAAAATGCAGCCACGCTTCTGGGTGGAACGTTATCGTCAAAAACAAAACCAAATTTGATATTGAAGACGCTAGGAAGAAGTTCCATAAATGGCTGAAGTCCAATTACGGCAAAAAGACGGTCGAGCTACATTACGCACCAATCAAACCACAGATTCTAATCGAAGCCTTTATCGGCGATCTAGATAGCCTTCCAATCGAATATAAGCTTCACGTATTTAATGGCAAAGCGAAGAACCTTTATGTTGTCTCCGGGCGAGGCGTCGATATCCGTTATGATCAGCTTTATATCGATTGGACCCCATTCGATAGAAGCCAGTTCAACGGCTGGAAGAAAAGCGAAAAAACACCTGCAAAACCCGCTTGCTTTGACAAAATGATCGAAGTCGCGGAAACGCTTTGCAAACCATTCCCGTTTGTTCGCTGCGACCTTTATGAAATCAATGGGAAAATCTATTTCTCAGAGATGACGTTCACCCCTGCAAAAGGAACCCTCATCCTCGACGACGAAACCGCCGATGATGAAATGGGCGAGTGGCTTGATATCTCAAAATACCTTAAAACCAAGTAGAATCAGGAAGAAGAACTTCCAACAAACAAAGGCCTGTGTGGTAGGTTTCATTGTCCGAGAAATCGCAAGACGAGCCACGACCTTCCCCATCTTGATATGGGTCATTTAAGGCCGCCAAAGACATGGACATGCCGACGATACCTTTTGGATTGATACCTGCATCGGAAAATTTAAATCCAACAAGCGAGGTGAATTCAGACGAGTAATTTGCTTGAAGTTGTACGTCTTCAAGAACAACGGTGTTGCTGACTAACGTTTTCCCGTCTTCTTTATAACGATAGAAGGTGACGTTGATTCCAAAGGTGACGACATTGCCGACACCACCGTCATTCGAATTTCTGCCGCCACGGGCGGAGAAAGCAAAGTATTCAGCAGTATTCAATTCGCTTGGGAAGAATGTTCCATAGCCTTCTTTATCTAACAAAACCATGGAGTAATAGCTCCAGGCGTTGCAGCGGACTTGGCCATTATAAAGCTTGGATAAGTAGCCCTTGGAGAACGCCGAATTAATGCGCGTCAGTTTTTTCGTTTGGGAATAAACCGTTCCATAAAGCGGGGATTGATCGCGGTATTCGCCAACACCACCATTGATGATGTCGCTACCAATCACAGGATCAACCCAGTAAAGCTGAGTGCCATCTGGATTCTTAAACCAGTTGGGGTGCCATTCTTTAGCCTGATCAAATCCTCTATTGTCTCTTGGGGTATCGTGTTTCCCCGAGCCATTAAAGTAACCTGTTTGTTCGTTATGAAGCGTGACAGAAGTCAAATTCGTCACGCCTTTCAAAGAGGCTGGCCATTCATGATAACGGTTGGCGATGAAGTCTTGGCCAACATAAGCATTGCCAGGATAAAGCTCGCTGGTGTCCGTGCAGCTTGCAAGGAAGAACACGCCGAGGCAAGAAAGAATCAAACGAGAAGTCTTTTTCATTTAGCAACCTCCTCGGATGGATGGGCGGAAATGACGCCATAAAGATAGATGAGTGCAAACGGCATCGCATTCCTAGATAACGGCATGAAAATCCTAGAATAAATCATCGGGGATTCATCGTTACACAACGAGAAATACAAGAAGCTTCCAAGCAATAGGGATACGATAATGAAACGGTAACCAACGCTCATCGTGCCGTTAGCAAGGAAACGTTTGCTCTTTTGGATAGCTTGGAAGAGGACAACTAACAAGGCGGCAAAGCCAACAAAGCCCGTCTGCCATAAGACATCAAATTCGAAAATGGATG
>ONWJ01000033.1 GCA_900321535.1 uncultured Erysipelotrichaceae bacterium | reverse complement strand
TTTGGATAGCTTGGAAGAGGACAACTAACAAGGCGGCAAAGCCAACAAAGCCCGTCTGCCATAAGACATCAAATTCGAAAATGGATGACGTGATGATGTTGCTTGGAGTACATCCAAAAAGGAATGATAAAAGCGAAAATCTATGCAATCCCCCATTATTTCCGTTGAATAATGCGGCTTCAATGGATAGACGAACCTTTCCTAAAAGGGAGGAATCCGAACTAAGCGAAGCGGAGATCTTAGGGATGTTCATCTTGCGAATGAAACCATTCGAAGCGTCTAAGACAAGGGCAAGCACGCCGAGCACCACTAAGCCAATCAGCACGAAGAAGAGTATCTTAAGAATCTTGTCGATGCGCCGCTTCCAGTCTTCTTTCTTGTTGGCAAGATAATGAAGCAAGAAGGCTAAACCCATCACGACATAGGTGATCAGCACGATATAAAGGCCCTTCTTGAATGGGACAAGAATGAGATCGATGATGCCAAGAAGCGCAAAGGCTGCGACAGCGATGAACATCTTCTTGTCCTTTTTAGGAGAGATGCCAAGTAATCCAATGCCTGAGCAAGCAAGGATAGTCGCAGATACCTTAGCAAAAGAAAGGGTCGTTTCTTTGAATTCAAAGCCAAGCAACGCTTTAGATTCTTTAGCGATTGGGAATACAACCCCGTCATAGTAATAAACCATGCCGGCATAACGGCTCGCATAGAATGGGCCATAACGGACGACGTTATAAACGCCGGTAATTAAAACATAAGCGGCGAGACCGACAAGTATGGCAAACACCAAATATTTGGGTTTGATAGCCTTGTTATGCCCAGTTGCATAGCCAACGACAAAGAGGCCTAATCCACCAAGCAATGTGAGCCCGCCATAAAGAATGACCGATAACGCTTTGCCACCATAATAGGCCTGCACCCAGAATGGCCCAAAGCCAAGCAAGGCAAGGAGCAATCCAAGTGGGACAAGGCTAAGAAGCGCTTCTTTTTTAAAGTCGCCTTGGTAATTATTCCGGATGAACGGGAACGCGAGCAATGCGACAAAAATAGAGACAATCTGAAGAATGGAAAGGCCGGTCGTACCGCCCAATCCAAAAAGAACCAAAGCGATCAATTCGATGGATAAGAAAGCGACAACCGTGTCATAACGGTTGATATAGGCTGCGTTTTCTTTCTTTTTATTCTCGCTCACCAGTACGCTCCTCCATCCACTGCTTCATTGCCTTTGGGCTTGTAGTATGGACGAATCCAATGTTCGTTGCAATATTGTGCCACGTGTTGACGTTTTTCCCAACGTTTTCCCATAATTCCAAACAACGTTTGGGTTGCGCCACCTGTTTGAATTCCAATCTTGCCAAGTTTTTTCGCGTGAAGCGCAAGGAATGATCCATAGGCGCCAGCTCCAACAAGAAGGATATCAAAGTCCTCTTGGTCCATCTTTTGATAGAGCAAATTCAATTCATCAAAGAAAGTTGGAAGTTTGCTTTCTTCCTCGCCTAGAGTCAACGGAGATTGAATGAGATGCAAATCAAATTCTGGCAAAATATCGACTCCTTCAGGGAAAAGGAGGGAACGCTTTTCATATTGGGCCTTAATTTCCTCAACAAAGGGAGAGATAACAAGAACCTTCTTCCCCTTTAACGCAGAGGTCCAGTCTCCATGGCAAGGTTCTACTCCTTCATAGAGAACATATTCTGCGTTTGGGCAGTAAGTTTTCGCAAAGTAGCTTTCCATGAATAGGCCTAGAACCCCAAGAACATCAACATCTTTCAGCTCCGAGAGGAATTGGTCTCCATATTGCTTTAGATGTTGGTCGTCTGCTGGGAAGAAGCCGGTATTATGCTTCATCACATATTTGACGCTGTCTTTGTATCGTTTGGCATAGCCAAGCTCGATTTTCTCATGGCCGTGCAACGCGCACATCTCCATGCCGCCGAAACGGATCATCGCAAAAGGCTTGCCTTCGAGAATTCGCTGTTTCAAGACATCATTGGCCCTTTTCTCCGACATATCCTTTTGGGAGAGAAAAGAACGAATCTTAGGATTCTTATGCAAAACCGAATAAGAAAACGCGATTGGTAGATTCTTCAGATAGTGATGTAAATACCTGCTGCGTTTTCCCATTCTCTAGTAACCCATTCTTTTCCTAGCAACGGTTATTCAACCTGGTTCTCGTAGTTTGGATCTTGCTTCATGTAATGAACCATCAAGGCTTTGGAAACGAAACCAAACAACGAAGCAAAGATACCTAAGCCGCAGAAAGAAGCGGAGATAATAAGCATGACAAGCTGAAAGATCGCATGGGTTTCACCATAAAGAATGGCAAACGCCAATAAGGCGAAACCAAAAACAAGAGCAACCGGGAAACCAAAGCGGAAGCAATAACTAGTTACCGTTCCCCAGAAGAGAATCTGTTTCCTTTTATCGGAACGAACCTTCTGAGGCTTCTTTTGTTTTTGAGGCTCCTCATCCAGAGAGGACTCGACAACTTCAACTTCTATCACGTCTCTTTCGTCTATCATTCGATTGTTGCAAGAACATCATAGAGATGTTGCCCGCCCTCCAAAATATAGAGCTCAATGAACGAATCAACTCGTTCAGTAGCTTCCTTTAAGCGCTGCTTTTCATCATCCGAAAAGCCTTCACTTGTAAACAGCGTAATGACATTGGCTCCATTCGTTTTAACGAAGTTTTGCAGCGTTTTTTCAAAAACAGATGCAATTTCTTTATCGGAACAAACGATGTTTCCATCGAGCACGCCAATATACTCGCCAGATTTCACACGAAGCGTTCCTTTGCGATACGCATGGGCGGCTTTAGCAATCGATAAACTGTGGGCCTTCTTCAAAGCGTTCTCCATGCGAGAGAGATTGTCTTCTAGGCTCAAGTCGGCAAGATCAATGATAGAGGCGGCCGCCATACCCTTCATCACATCGGGGGTTTCAAGAACATAAATCCAGCTCTTCTTATAGAGCTTGGCGGCTTGGTGAGCCACCATCAGTTCGTTCTTGTTGTTTGGCAAAACGATGATGTTATCCGCATTTGCCTTATCAAAAGCCGCGATAAAGTCGTTGGAATCTGGGTTCATCAAATCTGTTGACTCAATGATAACAGGAACACCATACTCGCGGAATTGCTTGGTGATTCCATAACTTGGCGAAACAGCAACGCAAGAATTCTCGACGTGCTGGCTTTGAGTAATGCTTTGCACCGCGCCCGCAACATCTCTGCTCTTATCGATGAGGGTTTCTTCGTGCTGCAAGGTCATGTTGTCCATCTTGAAGGTCACGAATTCACCATATTTCAGCGCATAGGCAATCGCTAGATCTGGCGTTTTGGTATGAACGTGAACTTTAACGAGATTCTTATCTCTAAAAGCGACTAATGAGTCGCCAAACGAGGAGAAGTATTCAACAAGTTTATCCAAATCAAAGGCGTCAGGACCGCTTTTGACGTTGGTCAATTGGAGGATGAACTCGGTGCAGTATCCATAGTCCAAAACGGTGTCCTCGTTGAAGCTAGAAAAATCAATCGGTTTTGAGGCTTGATCATTCAAATTCAATGACACGTCCTCAATGATTTTGCCTCCGATCGACTGCGCCATGCCCTCAATGATGTAAACTAAACCGGCTCCACCGGAGTCAATTACGCCCGCTTCTTTTAGGACGGGAAGCAGCTCTGGGGTGTTGGCCAAAGATGTCTTCATCTTGGTTTGAAGGGCAATGAAGTACTCTTCAAAACTAGAAAGGTTATTCAACACGCTAGTCGCGTATTCGCAGCCCTCTCTCATAACGGTGAGGATGGTGCCTTCAACTGGTTTGATGACAACAGAGTAGGCGCGCTTTACCCCTTCTTGCATCGCAAAGGCGAAATCAGAGACGCTGGCTTTGTCTAATCCTTCGAGTCCTTCAGCGAGACCGGCGAAGAACTGAGAAAGAATAACGCCGGAGTTTCCTCTAGCGGATAAAAGCATGCCTTGTCTCATCGCATTCGCGAATTCATCGATACGGGCAGCCGTAGGTAAGGCCGCCATCGCTTTGACCCCACCCGACATCGTGGCGGTCATATTGGAGCCAGTGTCGCCATCAGGAACAGGAAAAACATTCAGGTCATTGACCTCTTTGCAATGTCTTTCAAGTCCTAAGCCACCACTCGATATCATCGAGCGGAACATGGCTCCATCAACAAAATTCATTCAGTAAATTATCCTAAGATTTTTGCAATCAAGGCTTTCTCGTCTACCAAGTCTTTGGAGAGAGGCTTTCCATAGAAGAAAGCGGCCGCAAGCCCTGGGCCAATGTTGGCGCCACTAGTCTGATCGACGCTGGTAAGAATGATTTCCTTTGGATGAATCGCTTCTTCCAAAGCGTTTTTAAGCCACTCGGCTTCTTTTGGACGAACGGAATGGCAGACGAAGAGAACGTGATCTTTCGGGTTCTCAACAAGAGCGGAAGCGTAGTCGACAACGGTCTGAAGACCTTTCTTTTTGCCTTTGGCTTTGCCAACAACTTCGGATAAACCGGATTCAGAGAATTCCGCCATCGGCTCGATGCCAGCAAGATTTCCAAAGAAAGCTTTGGCTTTCGAAACACGGCCAGTGCGGGCGAGGAAGAACATATCGTCCATAATGCCCATCTGATGGAAGCAGCCTCTATTGGCTTCAACCCAGGCAACGGTTTCATCGAAGTTCTTTCCTTCTTTGCGGCGTAAGCATGCTTCCAAAACGATCATACCCAAAGCCGTGGAATAACGGAGGGAATCGATGACCTTAACTTTGATGTCTGGGAAATCGGCGGCGATCTTCTCCGCCGCTTTCACCGAGAATTGATAGGTTCCAGAAAGGGCGCTGCTAAGAACGATGCAAAGAATGTCTTTGCCTTGTTTAGCGTGCTCTTCCATGCAAGCGTAGATTTCGTCAACGTTCGCGCAGCTGGTTTTGTAGATATGCTTTTTGTCAGCCATGCCACCGAAATATTGTTCTGGGGTCATTTTCTCCCAATCCAAATCGGCTTTTTCGGTATGGCCGTCTGGGAATTCGATGTTTCCGAGGAAAACACCATCGATACCATATTCTTCACGAATATTGCGTGGTAGTGCGCAAGAATCATTGGTGATGATTGCAAATTTTTGTTTCATTTGTCTTGAGCTCCTAAAGCGGAGGTATTTTACCACCGTCTTCCATAGGAAGAAACAAACGAAAACCGAAAAAGGAGCATTCAGATGAGCAAAGCACAACTAAAGATTCCTAAATAGACCTATTTTAATGGGTTTCTGCCAAGTTTTTTTGATTTTTTAGCCCTGCACTTTTGTTTCTAACTGCCTTTTCCAGTTGTATAATGCAGGATGGATGAAAACTATTATGGATTTATTGATTTACGCATCTATGCCCACATGGGCGATCTGGACCATCGTCATTGTCCTGTTAGTCACCATTGTTCTCCCTGGAATTCCTATGCTTTTTGTCGTACCAGGTGTTGTCACCAAAATCATCTTGGCAAGAACCAAGCCGACAAAGTTCAGCCGCGATGAACCTAGCGACAGGAAAAACGAAGACATGTTGTACATGTGGAACGAGGCTTTGAAGTTCCGTGAGCAAAACAAAGACAAAGAGGAAGAAGTGAGCCTCGTAACCGAAGATGGCTTGCATTTAAAAGGCTTATATTACGATTATGGAAGCGACATCGCCGTCATCATCATGCCGGGAAGACCAGAGACTTGCATATACTCTCTTTATTATGGGATCTCCTATGCAAACGCCGGCGTGAACATTATGTCCATCGACCCTCGTGCCCATGGTTTATCCGAAGGATACTGGACCGGATGCGGCTATCAAGAACAATACGACATCTTGGCGTGCGCGAAATGGCTTCACGATGTTAAAGGCATCAAAAAGATTATTCTTCACGGCATCTGCGTCGGCTCTTCGGCTGTCGCCCACACTGCCGCTAGGGCAGATTGCCCCGACTATATCATTGGGATCATCACCGATGGACTTTACGCCACATACTGGGATTCTTTGAAGATCCGCATCCGTAAGAACGGCGGAATGGTTTATCCAGGCATTTGGGCGTTTCGTAGGAAGATCAAAAAACTTTATGATTACGACATCAAGACCAACGGCCCTATCGTCGCGGTAAAAGACATTCATCTTCCCATGATCATGATTGCTTCGAAAGAGGATATCTATTCTCTCCCAGCACGCACCCAAGAATTGTATAACGCCCTTGCAAGCAAAGATAAGCGCTTGGAATGGTGGGAACATGGAGCGCATTCTCATCTTCGTTCTTACGACACAGCTCGTTACGATACAATCGTCAAAGAATTCGTCGATCGCTTCAGATAAAGATAACGGCTCGGAGGGTATCCGAGCCGTTTTTGCAATGTTTTTGAGTTTTTTAATTAGATTTCGACTCTTTCGAAGTCGGTTGCAGGATGCTTGCAAAGTGGGCAAACATAGCCTTCTGGAAGTGGGTCGTTCTCATAGGTAAAGCCGCAAATCTTGCATCTCCATCCATAACGTTTTGGCGCGTTAGGATCAGCTTGTTTCGGGGTGGGGATTGGCTTTGGTTTCACGTTCGCGAAATAGTAGGCATAGGTCATGGAAGGAACGTTGGAAATCGTTTGAGCTTCCGTGATCTCGCCGATGAAGAGAACGTGGTTGCCACATTCAATAGTCTGAACGACTTTGCAGGAAAGATAAGCATTAGATTGCTCTTTCAAGCGGAGCAATCCATTTCCGGTGCGAACAACTTTATCTTGGATATCCGCGAATTTATCCGTGTCTCGTCCGGAAGCGAATCCGAAGCGCTTAAAGGTTCCAAAGTCCGCGGTTTCATCCAAGACGCAGATATTGAAGACGCCGGTTTCGCGAATCGTATCGGCCGAGTAGTTCACGACGTTAACCGAAAGCATGACAAGATTTGGCTTATCGGATACTTGGAAGAAGGAGTTGTTGATAGAGGCGTTATCACGTCCGTCTTTTCCTTTGGTAACCAAGGCGAATAAGCCATAAGAGAGTTTGAACATGGCGGAAAGATCCAACACATTGCCCTCGGTCTCGACTTTCTTTTCTTCAGGGCGCACAGAGGCCACCACCGCTTCAGCAATCGCTTCTAGACCAGTGAGTTGGTCATCTTTGAGGCTAGATGCAATCGTGAGGGTCTCATCGAGATAGGTAATGCCTTGCAAATCAGAAAGGATACGTTTCATGTTTGCTCTGGCAGCCGGTGCCCAGGAGCCATTTTCGATGAAAGCAATCGTGCGGTTGCGAATCTTGTGGTTGGCTAAATCATGAAGGAAATCTTCCATCTTAACGAAGACACCGGCGTTATAGGTCGTTGCGGCCAAAACAATGGTGTTCACGCGGAAAGCTTCGGCGACCAAATAGGAGGAATCCGTTTTGGATACATCGTACATGACAAGGTTTCTGACGCCTTTTTTGGCCAGCATAGAGGCGAGCACATCAGCGGCATTCGCGGTGTCGCCATAGACGGAGCTATACGCAATCATGACGCCGTCAGGGTCTTCTGGGGTATAGGTTGCCCATAATTTATAAGGATTGAGAACTGGATTGAGATTGCCTTTATGAATTGGGCCGTGCAATGGGCAAATCATATTGATTTCAAGTCCTTCGGCTTTCTTCAAAACCGCGGTAACTTGATCACCATATTTACCAACGATGTTGGTGTAATAGCGGCGCGCTTCGACGAGATCGAAGTTCTTGTCGTTGCGGTAAATGTCGCCAGAAAGAGCACCGAAGGTGCCGAAGGCATCCGCGGAGAAGAGCACTTTCTCGCCGACTTCATATGTCATCATGACTTCTGGCCAATGGACCATTGGAGCCATAACGAAAGTGAACGTATGTTTTCCGATGTTAAGCGTGTCCCCTTCGTTAACGATGAGGAATTTGGCTTTGATTTTTGGGAAGTAATTCAACAAGAATTTTTGGCTCATCGGATTGACGACAATCGTTGTTTCCGGATAACGAAGCAACAATTCGCCGATGTTCGCCGCATGGTCTGGCTCCATGTGGTTGACGATAAGGTAATCGAGTTTCCTTCCATTAAGAAGGAAAGCGATGTTGTCATAGAAGCCCTCGGAAACAGAGCGATCAACCGTGTCGAGAAGCAAGGTTTTATCATCTAAATAGAGATAGGAGTTATAGCTGACTCCATTGGCAAGCGGATAGACGTTTTCGAAAAGATGGATTCTGCGATCGGACCCGCCGACATAGAAGAATCCCTCAGAAATTTGGGTTTCGTAATGCATATAAAAATACCTCTTACCTAATTTTACTGAAAATAGGAAGAGGTGTGTTAGTTATTTGAACAGCAATTAAGAAATGCGATCGTATTGGACGCC
>ONWJ01000039.1 GCA_900321535.1 uncultured Erysipelotrichaceae bacterium | reverse complement strand
GATTTATATTAAGTCGGCGGATGAAGTGAAAATCAAAGCCAAGAAGAACACCAAAAACTCGGTTACGGATCTTCGTGCTTTAGAATCTGTTGAAGATGAGACCCAAGGCGGTGGCGCGATCTATGCAAAATCGGATTTGAAGTTTGTCGGTACTGGCGAGCTTGTCGTTACTGGAACTTACAATAATGGCGTGCATACGACCAAAGACTTAAAGGTTAAGAACCAAACGTTAACGGTTACCGCGCCAAACAACGCATTAAAGGGCAACGACTCGGTCACGATTGAATCGGGTGTCGTTACTGCGATTTCTACTGCAGGGGACGCCATCAAGACCTCTAATACGGATCTCTCTAGCTCTGGCAAGCAGCGTGGCACCGTAACCTTAAGCGGTGGCACGATCAATCTCTATGCCGCCTATGACGGTGTGGATGCCGCTTACGATGCAATCGTCACAAGTTCTATTGATGATGATGGGCTAACGGTTACCCCGAATATCACGATCAAGACAAGCACTTACTCTTCCTACACCGCAAAAGCTTCGGCCAGTGCCGTTACCTATAATGGCTATGATGTTGCAATCGCTCCTGGCCCAGGCGGTGGAGGCGGTGGCTTCCCTGGCGGAGGCGGAGGTGGGGGCGGCTGGCACGATGACCAGCAAGGCAACCCCGATAAATCGGATGAATCTGCAAAGGGTATCAAGGCTGATAACATAGTTCAGGTGGATGCGGGCGTAATCAACATCGAATCCTATGACGATGGTTTGCACGCTAATTACGCAACGGCATTCGATAGTGGAACCAAAGGCGTCGGTGATGTTCTCATCAATGGTGGCGACATCACGGTCACTGCTTATGATGATGCATTCCATGCAGACCGTTATCTCAAAATTGCCGGTGGAACGATTAAGGTCATATCTGCTTATGAAGGCCTTGAAGGCAATCAAATCTATATCTCTGGCGGAGAATTAGAAATCTACGGAACGGATGATGCAATCAATGCTGGCAATTCGGATTCGATGGCTGGATTAATGTCATATCTAGAAGTTACCGGCGGATACGTCTTCGCGGCAGTTCCTTCTAATGGCGATACCGATTGTATCGATAGCAATGGCAACATCGCCTTCAAAGGCGGAACCGTCATCGCGTGTGGCCCTGCTAGTGGCATGGCTAGTGCGCTAGATTGCGAATACACCGTCGCCGCGACTGGTGGAACGCTGGTACTCTTCGGCGGTTATGAAAAAGCTCCTAGCGGATCCTCGCTTACCTCTTCCTCAAAATCTGGAACCTATGGATCTGGGAAGTCTTATACTGTGACTTTCACCAATGGTTCTGTGCAGACCAAGAACCTGCCATCTTATAGTTACAGGAATTGCTATGCTTGGTCTGAACTGGGTTCTCTGACTTCTATTAATTAAGGTTGATTTGCCTTACTTAAGGGTCCTCATATGAGGGCCTTTTTCTATGGGTTACTCCGCTTAAGATGATTAAGAAAAGCGGACTTTCAAGAGCTGTTTATTCCACTTCTGCGGCGTTTTTCGATATTTTTAAAAAAGAAAACGGCTTCGCGAAGAAGCCGATTTCTATGGTTGAAACGATTAAGCCAAATAGGCGATGACGGACTCGACGGCGAAGTTTCCGGAGGCGGTGAAGCTAACCCCGGTTGCTTGAGCGTCTTCATTCACGTTGAAGCGAACGCGGCCAGTCGTGGCGTTGTAATCAAGGAAGGTCGCACCAGTGAAGGTTTGCTTGGATAAATTAGATTTGTCGAAGCCTTTTACGACCTGGCCGTTGCTTCCCAAAGCATCGACGACATAGAACTCTAATTGAGTGATCTTTCTGCTTTCTTCTGGAGCGATGGTTACGACGTGGTTCTTATAGATGCGAAGCGGCGTAACGTTATCTCCTCCGTTTGCAACATAGTCGCCTTGGATACGGACGGAGAATGGGCTAGAACCGAAGGTAACGTCGTTCCACCAACCCTTCTCGTTATTGGAAATGTTGGCCTTGTTGAAAACTAATTCAGCTTTGTCATCGACGATATCGATTGGCTTGACGTATTTGCTGATGACGACATGCATTTCAGCTTCATTAGCCATCGTGAAGTCGACCTGAACGTTTTCTTTACGGTCCACTGCGTGGTATCCGTTTTCAATCTCGGTGCATTTGAAACTATATTCTTCAAGCGCATCTTTATAAGAGGCTAATGCGCCTTCGCCTGGGTTAACCACATCAACGATGATCTTGTCGCTGTAGTTGGAAAGAACATAGTAGATGGAGCCTTCATTATTGTATCCAGGAACGACAAGCCCTTGACCGATTCTGCTGAGGATGGTCCCAACTTGATTTTCTGGCCAGCTATAGGCGATGTTGTAACCTTCATAGATGCGATAATCCTGAATGGTGATCTTGAAGGTGGTATAGATGTCACCAAGGTCGGTGGCGTCATATTCGCCAAGCTCAATGGAGATTGCGTAGCTCTTATCCGCAGGAAGCAAGAAGATGATGTCCCCATCATATTTGGTCTCGTCGGAGTCATAGCCATTCTCTTCGGCAAGTTTACGATAAGCGGCTAATGTTGCACGGCTGAAGTTGCCGGATTTGACTGCCTCGATGGTAAGTCTGCCATTCGTGCTTCTATCGATGGAATAGTTCTCGGCTTCTGGAACTTCAGGAATCAAAGAAGAGATACCCGATGCAAGGCGGAGATCGTGCGTTGCAAAATCATCGATGGCAGCGACGCATTCAGCCCAGGTTCCATAGGATTCGCCATCGCCATGGGTGAGGACGATTTGAACACCTGTGCCGTCATAATAGGCGGTCAAGATGGCAAGAGCGTCTAAAGACACAGCGGTATATAAGGTGGTGCCCTCTATATCTTGGGTGGTAACGGTCCAACGAAGTTCTTCCAAAGCGGTCTTGTAGCCAGGAAGAGCGGAGGCATCGATGCCAAGGCAGAAGACGCTGACGTCGTATGAGTAATCGATTTGGGCGATATATGAGGTTGCACTTAATGCTGGAACGGTGGCGACAGAGCCATACTCTTCCATGGCAGCGGCAATCATTTCTCCTGGCCAATCGGTAACGGAAGCTTCGAAGTTATAAAGGATAGAGAAAACGTTATTACCGATCATTGCATCCGCTTCAAGAATGCCATCGGCAAGGATCTTTCTTCCGTAAACATGGTCTCTTCCCGCGGCGTCTGGGGTAAGCATAGCGTCCCATCCGGCCGAAGTTAAAGCATAACCATAATCTTCGAGCCATGCATTCTCGCCGGCTTTTCCGCTGACGGTGAGATAACCGAGCTCATCATAGGTGACTTTGAGACCCTTCATCCAGAAGAACGGCGGGATGTTCCCATTAAGGTATTTTGATAATATCGCCTTCATTTCAGCCGTCCAATCGGTAAGCACAACTCCTTCTGGGGCAACGGCTTCCTCGACCACGCCGGAAAGATCGATGGATTCGCTTTCAGACGCAACTGGAGTTACGCTCGTGGTGGCTGGGGTTGAAGTCGTAGCTGGCGTAGAAGTCGTCGCTGGAGTCGACGTGGTGGCTGGAGTCGAATCCTTTGATTCTTCACTGGTGCCGGCTGGCGTTGACGTAACGCTTGTAGTAGCCGCTGCGGAAGCGGTTGAGGCCTCAGGGGCTGGATTTTGACCACAGGAAGCGAGCAATGCCGCTGCTGCGAGGATGAATAATGGTGATCTAAGTTTCATGGTTTTATTCCTTGAATAAAGGTGCAGGGAAAATAATATAGAAGAAACCAAAAACTTCAAGGAAAAAATGAGTTTCCAAAAAGAAAAGAATATATCGAGTATTTTAATATCTTGTTAAACTATTGGTGCGGAATTATTCCCAAGGAAATTTAATCGCGCTTCTCTTTGAGATTTCCCCTATCTTCTTGTTTGGATTAAAATATCGCTACATACATAGGAGCACATATAATGGCACAGTTGTTTGAAGTAACGTTGGCCGATGGAACAGTCATGAAAGGCAATTCTTTTCTCGTTGAGAATGGAAAAGCGAACTTGGTATTCATCACCGGCATGCAAGAATATTCAAAACGCTATTCCGGAATGGCGGAATGGATGAACGGAAAAGGGATAAATGTTTGGGTTTTAGACCACCTTGGACAAGGCGAAAACGCCGCCTCAGTTGAAGACCAGCAAAAGTGGCCTGTTGGTGCGTTTGATAAGATCGTTGAAGGCCTTCATCTGACCATAGAACTCGCCAAGAAAAACGGCCTCCCAACGACCCAAGCGGGCCATTCTATGGGCTCGTTTATGACGCAAGCTAGACTAGAACGCTATCCTTTAGATGCTAAGAACACACTGATCATCGGTTCTAACGGTGGCCAAGCTGGTTTGATGAAAATGGGATACCGCATCGCTTGCATGCTGGTTAATAAGAAGAACTGGGATAAGCCAAACAAGTTTATTACCAACCTCAGCATGGGCGGCTATGTCAAATCGGTGAAAGATCACAAGACTGACCTCGACTGGCTTTCTTATGATGAAGATAACGTTAAAGCTTATGCTGCTGACCCATATTGCGGGCATCCAAATACCTCTGGCTTCTGGAAAGAATTCTTGAAAGGAATGCGACTGATTTGGACAAAGAACGAAATGAGTAAAGTTTCCAAAGACGAGCGTATCTTAATTTCCTCCGGCGAAGAAGATCCTGTTGGCCAATG
>ONWJ01000067.1 GCA_900321535.1 uncultured Erysipelotrichaceae bacterium | reverse complement strand
AGGCTTGTTGAGAGGAGGCTTGTTGAGAGGAGGCTTCGGATTTAGAGGTTGAGGCCTCACTTGTCGTGGCGGCTGGCTGTGCTGGCTGGTTGCAAGCGGTAAGAAGCAACGCGCTAGACAGGGCTAAAAGGATTTTCTTATTCATAATTTCTCCTGAGAATCCCGCATATTTTAATACCAATGTTTCTTGATTCAAGTATCAATTAGGGTGGAAAGCTATGCTTTAATATAGAGTTTTCTATACAAATGATGACAATCTTCCGCTTGCAAGACGCTTAAATTTAGGCCGGATTCGCATGGAAAAATTAAAATATCCCTACAAACCCCAGCTTAATCTTGATTTTAGGCAATTGAATCAAACTTGTTGTTTTCTAAGTTAGAGGCCAACGTAATGAGAAACGATTACCCAAACCGCTAAAAGGATAAGGATGATGCCACCGATGATGCCGGCGATTTCGTATTTGCCACGAAGCAATCTCATGATCTGCTTGCCCAAGAACAAACCTACAAGAGAGATTGAAAACGTCAAAACGAGGACGATGGATACGTGGAGCCAGATCGAATAGATGGATGATAATCCAGCGTGTAGAGTGACACCAGCCGCTAAAGCGTCCACCGCGGTTGCAAAACTATAAAAGAGAACTTCTTTGACTGAGAATTTACGTTCCTTCTTTTCTTCTTTTGGACGTCTCATCTCAAGGATGGATTCGACAAGCATTTTGACGCCGATGAAAAGCAATAAACCAAAGGCGACCCAAACGACAATCTTGGCGGCGATGACGCCAGCCTGCGCACCAGCTACTTCTCCAGCGATACGTTCCACCGCTTCTACGATCCAAAAACCAAGCAATGGCATCAAAGCCTGCATCACGCCGAACGCGCCAGCGATGAAGAAAGAACGTTTCTTATTGATATCGGTATATGTTAAGCCATCCGTCAATGCGACGGAAAAGGCATCCGCGGATAGCCCGATGCCGAGTAAGATGACTTGAAGAATCACATACCATGTCATAGGCTCTTATCATACGCTTATTTGCTATGCTGAAAACCCTTGAAACAAGGTTTTTATAGCAAAGAGAAAATCACGCTCTTTCTTTCGCAAGATAATCCACGAATCCGGCTTTATCGATGGCCCTGGAGAAGTAGAACCCTTGGATAAAGTCGCAGCCACATTGAATGGCTAAATCAAGCTGTTGCTGGGTTTCCACGCCTTCTTGGACGATGGAAGAGCCTTGGTTTTTGATGAAAAGCATCAGGTTGTTCAAAACGGAAAGACCTTCCTCATCATGAGAGAGTTCCCAAAGGATGGACTTATCGATTTTGATGCATTCGAATTCACAGCGAATCATACGGACGAAATTGGAATAGCCGGTTCCGAAATCATCTAATGAGAGGGTATATCCTAAATCGCGGAGTTGATCGAGCAATCTCAAGACCGAATCTTTTTCTAGCGCACCTGCGGTTTCGGTGATCTCGAAATTGATTTTTGAGGCTGGAACATCATAACGTTTCCTGATTTCTTCAAACCGAGAAATCAAATCCGGGGCGACAAATTGGTAAACCGAGAGGTTCACTTCAACATATCGAATCGTGGAACGTTTGATTTCAGGGTCAGAGAGGAATCGGCAAACGTCTTCGAAAACGATGAAGCCGATATCGTTGATCAATCCGGTTTTCTCGGCAACGTGGATATAACGTTCTGGCGAAACATGACGAAGCTCATCGGTATCGATACGGAGCAAGGCTTCCGCGGATACGGTTTTCTTTTCTTTGGTTGACCAAATCGGCTGATAGCATACTTTCAGCGCATTGGTGGCCAATGCCTTACGGAGGGCTTCTTCGTAATAACGTTCTTTGGCAAGTTCAGCAAGTTCTTCAAAAGGAATGATATAAGACCCTTCTACGGTTTTCTGATAGTTAACCGTAAGCAAGTCCTCTAATTCTTCATGGGTTTTGATATCTTCAGGCACTCTTACTAAGGCAAGGCAAGCATCTAAGGTTACCGGCAAAGAATCCATCATCCACCCCTGCTCAAAGCGGGCAAACACATTGGTGATGAATTGCTGGGCATTGTCATTGTTATTTTTGAAGATGACCGCGAATTCCTCATGCCGGT
>ONWJ01000159.1 GCA_900321535.1 uncultured Erysipelotrichaceae bacterium | reverse complement strand
TGAGGTCTAAGCTTTTCATATGAAAGTGGGGCGTCTTTGGTAGTCAATGGAAGATAAATATCGGGGTTTTGCAGGAATATTTTATTTTTTAAGTGCAATAAAGCGGTTTGAAAAAGTGGTCCTGGAATATTGAATTCAACGAATAGATTTCTTAAATTTCCTTCAAGATTATCCATGGATGGAATGGAATCCTTTTTTGAATTCGGCAATCGTAGAACGAAGCTCTTTATCGATCTTCAAATAGTTGATAATGCCTTCTTCTCCGGTGTCGTTTTTGGAGAACCAAATATAACCTTTGATTGGTTTAGTGAATTCCTTTTCCGCCTTGATTGACTCAAACATTTCTTTGACGTAAGCCGCCTGATAATCTTGGTTGCGACCAATTTCACCTGGACCTCCGCCGGCGCCGCAAGCAAACTCGCCGACAAACCACGGAAGGTCTAAGAAATAATCTTTATTCATTTCGTAAAGGTTAGAGAAGCGTTCGTTGAATCCCTTCCTACTATCAGGGGCTCCGGCTTCATAGTTATTGAATTCATATGATGTGAGGCCTAAAACCTGAACATATTTGTCACCTGGGTAGTAAGAGAAATAATCTCCCCAGTTTGAGCAAGGATAACTATCATCAAATGGATTCCAGATCCAAATGCAGTTATCCACGCCTTCTTCCTCAAATATGTTATAGAGGTATTGCCAAGAGGCGACAAACAACTCTGGGTCTAGCAAGTTGAATAAGCCACAGTAAGAAGTCCAATCGGTATTCATCTCGTTGTTCAAGCGGAATAGTATTGGCTTTTCGTAGGCTTTGATATCTTGGGCAAGCTTATGGAACTGCTCATCATAAATGCCACGGAAAATATCGAGCGTTGGTGATTTGACGTCATTTTCTTTGCTTGGGTTCACGGAGTTGTTGTTGGTGGTGAATTGATAAGAATATTCCAATACTTTCTTTCCGTTTTTACCGTCTCCTCCAGCGATTGCCTTCGAAGCATCTAAGGGGAAGGAGTGGACTAGACCATACCAAGAGATATGGCTATAGGTGGAAATAAGCTCGCTTTTATGGTCGGTATATTCTTCGCTTTCCATCCACGCTAACTCACTATCGATGTATTCTTTGATGGCTTGGCCGTCATCCGTGATGGTGTTGGGGAAAGACTCGATGAAATAGCCCCAATCCGGAACCTTCTTTTGCTTCATTTTCTCATAATATGCTTTGGTCATCGCGTTCCATTTTGGGTTAGCGATGCTTGTTTGCTTTGGCAAATAGATTCTCGGTGTGCCGTTTGGGGAAAGCCGTTTGTAACTATGAAGCAATTCGTTGAAAGAGGCTTGGTCATCAGAAGTGGATTTCAAATGGATGAAGAAGAATCCTTCAAAGGTTGTGTTCTTCTTGATGAAGGCGAAGTTGTAATAAGACTTATCTAGTTTCGTAAGCCCGTTGACTTTTAAGTGGAAGGTCGTGACGGTATATCCAGAAAGCACGCTTTTGGATTGGTCTAAAGAAGGCAAGAAAGCCTCGATATTGTTTTCGGTGAAATAGGCATCTTTCGTGATATATGGCAAGACCCATTCTCGCATGTAGGTGTTATAGAACTGGGCGGTATGGGCGTAAGGGCGAATGACTTCGTAACTTAGACGAATCGTCTCTTTATCGTTTACGAATTTCACCCCGTTTTTCGCCATTTGATAATCGACCTTATAGTTTTTTCCTATCGGGATGGTGACAGAATAACCATTAGAGACATCCACGAATCTTGCATGGTTTTGAGTGAAGAATTCCATCTTCACGTCATCTTCAGGCTGGATAAAAGAATCGGGTTTTGCAAGGTATTTCCCGTTTTTGAAGTAATTTGCACCTTCGATTTTCTCTAAGAGGATGCCGTTTTGTTCGTCAGCATAATCCTCTTGGAATAAAGGCTCAATTGTTTCTTTTTCTACGAGTAAAGGATCCTTGCCGAATTCGGTAGGTTCTAGGATTTCTTGGTCTTGCTGGGTAGAAGATTCAATCGTGGATGAGGAAGGGTCTTGATTGCAGGCGCAAAGAAGAAGACTCGTCGAGAGTAACGCCGTTATAAGCCTCCCCTTATTCATTAGAATTTCTCCAGATAGGTTGCTAAGCGGTCATGACCTTTTACAGTAAGGTGGACGACGTCTTTGTAATTCACCTTGCGCGTATTCGCATCGAACAAAGTCTTCATATAATTCCATGGATCGATGAATTTGCATTCAAGTTCCATTGCGACTTCCTCGATTGCATGGCGGTATTCATCATAGGTGATATTGTTGCCATAAGCTCCGCCGTCTTTCGCGTATTCGGAATAGGTGCATCCCAAAAGGATGATTTTGATGCCTGGGCAAGCTGCGCGAAGGGCATTCACCATGAAGCGATACGATCCCTTGAAGGAATGAGCATTATCGAAGTTATCGATGTTATAAGTGTCATCACCTTCAACGCTGATCGGTGGCTGGAAATAATGGTCATTATGCCCGAAGGCGATGAAGGCATATTCCACGCCTTCTAGTTCATTATTTTGAATTGCCTTAGCAACTACGCGTGGACCATCGATTGCATCCTTGTTCCCTGCGTATTCTTTATAGATGTTGCTTCCAGGATACATGTATGTTGCGGTGGTGCCGCCGATTGCGTAATTGTTTACAAAGTCCATCTTATACTTGTTCGCGATGTTTCTGACATAGGTCAAATCGGCGTTGATGGTCGCGTTTGCAGTAACCGAATCACCAAAGGAAACAATCTTGGATTTTTTCGTGGTGTCGATATCTTCAAAGTTCCATAAATGAGCTTCATGTCCTTCTTCATATATGGTGACATTGACTTTCTGATATTGGCCGTCATGCTTCAAATATATGGCGGTTTTGCCGCTCTTTTTTGAAATTAGATAACCGTCTTCGACGGCAAGATAAGTGCTATCTTCAACATATACTTCCATGTCCTCGAATTCGCGGATAAGCGGGTCAATATTATGACGATAGCCAATGCGCGTGACGATATCGTTGCAATACATGAAGTTCACGGTTTCTTTAGGCATAAAAGTCGTCTCCTCAATGGTTGTCTCTTCGACGGTGGTAGCTTCTTCAATCGTTGTTTCTTCTGCTATGGAAGATTCGGAAGTCTTGGCTTCGCTAGAAGAAAACTCGGAGCTTGTTGAAGCGGGTTGCTGCGTTCCTCCACAAGAAGTAAGCAGAGCGAGTGAAAAGAGTAATAATGCAATGCGTTTCATAAGTTATTTCAGAGATGCTGCGTGAGTGATGTAGCCGTTGCTATTAGCGAGCAAATTGTAGCCAAGGGTGAAACGGACGACGCTATGAGGGGCGACGGTGATGTTGATGACGCAAGGCTGATCGATGCCATCTCCATAAGAAGACGGGGCGATGATGATGTTATAAGAAGGAACATAATTCTTTACCGGCCTTCCGTTTTCATCTAAGAGATAGGTGCAGATCGTCCCGTTATGACGTAAGCGATAGGTGACGGTTCTGCTATTCTCGCCTTGATTGACCAAGGTAATCGTATCTTGATAATCCACCATCCAGTTGCCGATATTGGCGACTGAACCGCGGCCATCGTAATGGAGATAATCCAAAATAATCGGGTTATCGGTTTCATGATCGGTGGTGATATAACGCGTCATATCAGTTCCAACGGCCGCGGCGGTGTTATTTGGATTGATGTGGGTGACCCACATGTTCGCGTTGTTGCAAGAACGTGTCTGGAAGTTCTCGATTTCAGTAAACGGCTCACCAGTTTGATCTGAGGTATAGAAACGGTTTTCGTAATTGACCTTCAAGGCTCCAGCAGGAGTGTTGTCATTAAAGACCCATTCCGCCTGCGTGTCGACGACGCCGTGACAATCATCCCATCCAGCGTACTGAGCGCCGGTACCATCTTGGGTGGTGTAGCCGAATTGTTTCTCTTTGGTGATGTAATCGCTCTTGTTGAGGTTTCTTGCATCAGAATCGCGGTAGGTAACGAATTGGCCAAGGGCTTCGCCACCGCGAACGGAGAACAAAACCGCGCCATTGGAGCATCCATCGCGTCCAGAAATCACTTTTTGATCGGCAGAATTGAAGACGGAAATGTTGCCATAACTATCCTTGCTGGTGCCACCCATGACATACATGTATCCGCCTTTTGGAATACGGTAGGAGATGGGCTGACGATTCTCGGATTGATACTCGAGACTAAAGCCAAGATAGGCAGCGAAGTTTTTCTTTTGGGATTCGGTAAGAGAATCGTATTCGGTATGGAAGGTGAGGTTATAGAACTTGATCCATTCATCTTCGCCTAGCCATGTGCCTGCTCCACCGGTTTGCAAACCGAGGTTTTTGACGAGGATATAGATATCATGGTCGCTCTTATTGGTGACGCGATACCCGTAATAGAAACTATTAGAAACTGAATTGTTATGCTCAAAGGTGAAGAAAACGTCTTTCTCGGTTACGTCAGTGTTGCATAAAGAGGTATTCATGCAGGCCGAGCTCAGTTTCTCAGGGTTATTGCAGTTAATATAAACCGACCTTGCATCGTGACGTTTTTTCACTTCCAAATTATGAGGAGAAAGCGGGTCGACATCCGGATTGCCTTCTACATCATATTGGTCTAATGGCTTGTTCTCTATGACTTCATAAGGCAATTCAATGAGATGGTCTTCTAACGTCACCGTCATGGTGAAGAAAGACTCGCTTGGTCCGCTGACTTTGACGTAGACGACATCTCGTTTATTTAATGCGACGCTTAACGTGTTCCTACCGACTGCGATTTCGGTAGACATCGTTTCATCATAAACGGTGATGGAGGTGAGCTCATCTGATGCAAAATGATAGACATCTTCGTAAGGAGCACTCATCTTATAGATGCCAGTTCCTTCTGGAAGAATATCGTAGATTGAGCCTAGACGAATCGCGAAGGGGTTGATCACGCCTTCTTTTTCGTTCTCAAAGACGACGGTTTTATCTGATAAATAAGTATTGGATGAACTATTCCAGCTTTGGCATTCTTTCGATCCGACCTTCATGACCTTTTGGCCAAGCGTGGTGGAATTCGCAACATGATTCACGAACTTTTGATAGCCTTGGTCGCTTAGACAATACAAGGTGGTTCCTTGAGGGACGACCATCGATTCGCCTGAAAGATCCAAAGTCACGCCTTCTTTTATATAAGAAGTAGCAGGGCCTCCATACCCTTTCTCGATCGTAGAAGCGGTATAAAGCACGGAACCTTGCCCATCGATCAAAACGTAGTTTGCTTCTTCGCGAAGCAGGAGAGGAACGGTTTCTCCGGCTGCGTATCTTCTTAAAATGGAACCGGCTTTGACTTGAACGGTTCCTTCTTCTGGTTCAGAAGTGATGGATTGCGTAGAAGATGATGAAATGGAAGACGATGGGGTCGAAGACGAGGAAGAAACCATGCTTGTGTCTCCTTGTTGAGTGGTCGTATCGGCAGAAGAGGAAGAAACGATCTGCTGTGGGGTGCTGGTGCAGGAAGCGAGCAGGAAGGCGGCTGCCAGAGCGAATCGTGCTGTGTTTTTCATGTCCAGGATATTTTAATAAATATCCAAATATTCGCGTACATTAGATTCGGAAAACTTAATATTTAAGGAATTTGTATTAAGTTATTAGGAT
>ONWJ01000042.1 GCA_900321535.1 uncultured Erysipelotrichaceae bacterium | reverse complement strand
TTTGGATCGAGATCGCGCTCGGCCAAGAATTTCTTGACCGCGTCGATGGCGATCGCTTTATCGATGTTGCCTCTGGTGCAGGCTTCTTCGCAGCGTTTGTTGCAAATACGTCCGCAGACGGCTGGGAATGGGTTATTCTTCTTGATTAACGCCAAAGCTTCTTCATAACGTCCTTGTGCGGCTAGTTTGAGATAACCTTGGATAGCAATATGGGCAGGGCAAGCGGTTTTGCAAGGCGCGGTGCCGGTAGGATAGCAATTGACGCGGTTCGCGTTATTGTAATCTTCCGTCCATTTGTCACGTCCCCATTTGTTGAGGAAGGGGTCTTCCATCCTTGGGTATTGGACTTCGGTTTTGTCTTTCTTACAAAGCTTTTGACCAAGTCTGACCGCGCCAGCTGGGCAATATTCCACGCAGCGGCCGCAGGCAACACATTTGGATTTCTCCACGTGAGCGACGAAAGAGGAACGAGAAAGGTTCGGGGTATTGAATAATTGAGAGGTACGAAGTGCGTGGCAAATCTTTGGATCGCAGTTGCAGATGGCGATGATTTTGGACTTGCCATCGTTATTGGTGATTTGATGGACATAGCCGTTTTCTTCGGCTTTCTTCAAGATATACATCGCCTCATCGCGAGTGATGTAATGGGCTTTCTGGGTCTCAACGCAGTAATCGGCCATATCGCCGACAGCAAGACACCAATCCTCCGCGTCACGGGCGCTTCCAACGCCTAATAATTCTTCGCACATCGTGCAAGAGCAAGGAGATGCGGCAATATGTCCTTCATATTTATCAAGCCAATAGGAAATCTTCTCGATATCGATAGCCTGGGATTCGTGCTCGATGGCCTTTTCAACTGGAATGACATGCATGCCGATGCCGGCTCCTCCAGGAGGAATCATCGGGGTAAGACCGTTTAACGGGTCAAAGGTCATACGTTCAAAGAAACGCGCGATTTCAGGATGTGCTTCGATTTGGTCACGTCTCATGTTGGAGAATTCGGCGCTGCCCATGATGAAACGAGGCAAAACATAAGCGCGTTTTCTCGAACCGTCTGGTTGTTTTGGATAATGCCACTCAATCAAACCGGTGTAGCCCATATGATAGAGGGTGTCTTCAAGCTCTTTGTCGGTGAGACCGAGTTTCTTCGTCTTTTTCTTCATTTCCTCGAAGGTGTACTCGTGACGAAGTTCCATCGTCATCGCGATTTCGGCTTCTTGATCGGAAACGAAAGCCGCCAAACCATAATATTCTGGGTCTTCGTAATTGATCTTTCTGAACTTGCGGTCGGTAATCTTCTGACCAAGTTTTAAAATAATCGGTCTTTTCTCGCGTTTCTTGATCTCGTCAAAATTAGGTGGATCAACATGAACGACGTCCTTATAAATCATAAGCGCTCCTTAGTCTTGCCGGTGTTAGACAAATAATCTTTAAGACACTATACAGGAGCGTGATGTGTGCGCGCAAGAAAAGAAAAGCGACGATCATTCGTCGTCGCCAGTTGGATTGATGATGGAGTAGCCGATATTGGTGAGGTGATCGGCGATACGTTCTAGCTCAACGATGAGCTGAGAAATGTATGGGGTCATCTTCGGTGAGCACTCATCCTTGATGACACGTTCATAATGATTGCCATAAAAATCTTGTTTTAATTTATCGGTCTTTTCTTCTTGTTCATGCAGGAAATGCAGAGATTTCACGTCTTTTTTAGCAAAAATCTCTTCCGCCATATCAAACATGGAGCAAAGGATTTTATCCAGTTCGCCGATCTCTTCCACCGCGGCAGGGGAGAAGAACAACTCTTCGTTATTCATGTTGTCCGCGGCTTCGTGAAAGTTGAAAGCGTGGTCACCGATACGCTCGATGTCATTAATGACGTGGAAGAAGGCACCGACTCTCTTTTCGTCTTCGGCCGAGACTTTGTTAGCGAGTTTGATCAAGAAGTCTGTGATGCGGGTGTTGAGATAGTCGCATTCATCTTCAAGCTGAATGATCTTGGCGGTGTTCTCGTTGCTGTATTTCACGATTTTTGCCAAGCCCAATCGATAATTCTCATAAGCGATATCGAACATGTGGATGATTTCTTTTTCAACCTGTTCCAGAGCGATTTCAGGAGTGCGGAGAAGTTTGTCATCGATGTATTTGACGACACCCGCCATCTTCTTCTCGGATTTATCTTTGATGAGTTTGGTGAAGAGCTTGATCAGCGGCTTCAGCAAAGGAATCATCAACGGCATGAAGATGATGTTGTAGATGACGGTGAACATGGCGAGCGGGAATTGATCGCTGCCTTCGATGGCCATCGCATGCAAGCCGGTGGCAATCGGCTGTTCTAAAATCATGATGATGAGCAACGCAACCAAAGATGTCATCAAGCGGATCGCAAAGCAAATCCAAGCAGTGCGCTTGCCATCAACGGATCCATTTAAGGAAGTGAGCAAGGTATTCGCGACCGTGCCTAACGTTGCGCCTAATGCGATATATAAAGCGGAATTCAGACCTAACGCGCCGCCGCCGACCATGGCGATGACGATGCCGGTGATCGCCGAACTAGACTGGGCTAACGCGGCCAAAATCACGCCGAGCAAATATAAGACGATCGGGAAATTCAAATTGGTGAACAACGTTTTGCAAGCGTTATTGATATCCGTGTTCTGGAATGAACTCTTCATGACCGCTAAGCCGAAGAAGAGCAAACCGAAGCCGCAGAGAATTTCGCCGATGTTTTTGATCAGTGGCTTATTGAAGAATGTCATCGCGATGCCGATAAAGGCAAAGGCGAGGAGATAAACGGAGATCGATAGGTCAGAGAAAGAGGCGAGGACGCCGGTGATCGTCGTGCCGATATAGCCACCGAGGATGATAGACAACCCTTGATAAACGGTCATGACGCCGGCGTTGATGAAACCGATGACCAGCGCCGCGGTCGCGTCTGATGATTGGATGAGCATGGTGATGGATGCGCCCATCCCCATTCCAACGATTGGGTTGTTCTGTGTCTTGCGGAAGAATCTGCGCAAGCCTTTGCCTGCGATTTTCTTCAATCCGCCGGACATCAAACGCATGCCGACCAGCAAGACGGCGATGCCCACGAACAAATACATGATTGCGGTGAGTAATTCTGAGTTCATAGCCTAATCATTGTATCGGTGTGCGCGATAATTGCTAGCAAAACCAAAAAGAAATGGAAAACATTTGAAGCGTTGATAGACAAAATGAACCGAGTTTTGCAGGAATTTTTAAATTAAAATATGCATCTGCGAATCGATTTCAAAAGGCTCGTCTTTTACCGCGGCTTCAATTCGGTCATAACCGTTTCCAGACTTGCTATCAAAAAGGTAATATTTGTAACT
>ONWJ01000127.1 GCA_900321535.1 uncultured Erysipelotrichaceae bacterium | reverse complement strand
GATTGTTCGCTCGGGCATCGCGTTGAAAAAAGGTCAATCGGTTGTGATTAGTGCTTCCGTTAATCAAGAAGACCTTGTCGCGATGACAGTGGAAGAATGCTACAAACAGGGGGCGAAGCGCGTTTACGTTTCTTGGTTTTCGATGAAAGTCGAAATCGCTGAGATGAAAAAAGCCAAGCTCAAGAATCTCTGCGACATCCTTCCAATGGAACGTGCGATGCAGGAATGGTCTACCGATGAACTCCCTTGCAGACTATGGTTGGATGACGATGATCCAGACGGCGGCAAACTTCTTGATCCAAAGAAAGTAGCCGAGATTCGCAGAGCAAAATACAAGGCTTTTGCAGAGTTAATTGAAAAACGCGAAAACAAATACCAGTGGTGTATCGTCGGCGTTCCCTCTCCAAAATGGGCTCAAAAAGTCTTCCCTGGCCTTCCCAAAGGAAAAGCAGTGGAGAAGCTTTGGGAAGCGATCCTTTCCACTAGTCGCGCATTAGATGGGAACGGAATCGCCAATTGGGAAGAGCATGATAAGAATCTCAAAGCGCGTTGCGATTACCTCAACGGTCTTCGCCTTGCCTCGCTTCATTACACTTCTAGCAACGGCACCAACCTCACCGTTGGCCTTATCCCTGGCGTCCGCTTTGCCGGTGGATCTGAATTCACCCTTTCTGGCGTTGAGTTCCAACCAAACATTCCATCGGAAGAAGTGTTCACTTCCCCGATGAGAGGAAAAGCGGAAGGTATTGTCTATTCCGCAAAACCGCTTGTGTATAACGGCAACGTCATCCGTGATTTCTATTTGAAATTCCACGAAGGAAAAGTCGTAGATGTTCACGCCGAAGAAGGGGAGGAAGTCCTCCGTTCCATCCTTACGTTAGACGAAGGTGCTTCTTATCTTGGTGAATGCGCGCTTGTTCCGTTTGATTCCCCCATCAACAATACGGGACTGCTGTTCTACAACACTCTCTTTGATGAAAATGCGGCTTGCCATTTAGCGATTGGCCGTGGATTTACCGAACTATATCCAAACTATGAGAAGTATACCGAAGATGAACTTCATTCCTTCGGCATCAACAAATCATTGAGCCACGTTGACTTCATGATCGGTAGCAAAGACCTCAACATCGTCGGCGAAACCGAGGATGGCAAAAAGATTCAGCTCTTTAAGGATGGCAATTGGGCATTCTCTCTATAATCGATAGAGATCTAAGACGTCTTTGAAAGGGACGTCTTTTTTTTTGATGCGAAGCACTTTTGCATAGATGTTGATCATCGTGATCTCGCCGCACTCTTCAAGAATATAGCCAGATTGATAGAAGCGAAGATGGACGCTTTCGCCTTTATAATGGCAAAGGACTTCGTTGATTTCCTCGGCTTTATCGGATGAAATCAAAGGCTTTTCAACGCGCGCACGGCCTTCCCTCATCTTTGCAAGAGAGACCGCTTGCTCGGTTAATGATTGGTAGGGCATCCATTTGATCATCCCTCGGTTTGATTTGTTGTTCATGCTTTGTGTCCTCCAATCTGTCCATGACGTTCTCTAATCGTCGAATAAGGCAATAAACTGGATGCGCGGAGCACCGCGTTTTTGCCATAACGCTGATTCAAAATATCGATCTGCCTCCAAAGACGATGGTTCTCTTCTTGCGCCGCGGTGGATTCGATTAACGAATACTGTTGTTGCGAGGCGACAGTCAATTTGCTAAATCCGATGCCAAGCCCTCGAATCGGCGCGTTTATCACAAAGCGATTGAATAACCTTAATATCGCTTGGTAGAGCAAATCGTTATCGTCGGTCGCGATATCTAACTTCGCCTGGCGAGAAAATCCTGGGACGGAAGAATCGCTGTAGCCACAGAAGCAACTGACGACACCGGTTTTGCAGCGCGCTTTGCGAAGACGGACGCAAAGGTCGTCGGTCATTTCGCGGAGAATTAGTTTGGCTTCTACGGGCGAATAGTCTCTCATCAAGGTTTGGCCCTGACTTAAATTGGTCTCAACCGGGACGTAACGCTCCCGAATGTTCGCGCAATCGATTCCGTTTGCTAAATCGTGCAATTGCAAGCCCAACACGCCGAATTCTTTTTGGAGTAACGTAATGCTTGTTTTTGCTAATGCCTCAAGACAACGGATACCTAATCTTGAAAGATGCGTTGATATTCCGTGGCCAATGCCCCAAACATCCATTAGATTCGGGATGGCCCATAGTTTGGTCTTCACATCTTCATATCCCCAGTAGCAGCGGTAGGGTGGTCTCTTCTTTCCTTCGTTATCCAAACACGCTTTCGCTAAAAACATATTGGGTCCCATGCCGGAAGTCGCGATGAGTCCGAGTTCGTCTTTGATACGTTTTTGAATGCGTTCGACAAGCTCATCCGCCGAGCACTGATAAAGATTCAGATAGGGCGAAAGGTGAAGAAAAGATTCGTCGATAGAATAGACGTGCAAATCCTCTTCATCAACGTAATCTAGGAAAATTGAGGCGACTTTTGCAGCGATTTCTACATAATAAGACATTCGAGGCGTCGCTAAAATGATATCTGGAATAGAAGGCAGATCTTGGATTCTACAAACATTGGAGACCCTATATTTTGCTTTAAGATATGGGGTGACGGACATGACAATAGAATTGACGCTGCGCGATGCATCGCATACTGCCAAAGGCGTCGAAAAGATATCCAACCCACGCGCAGCGCATTCGCAGCTGGCGTAGAAAGATTTCAGGTCAATCACCGCATAGACTTCTTCCATATCACCATCTTATAGAAAAAGATCTTGCGTTAAAGGCTTGTCATTCCTTGCTTTAGACCCTTGTTTTTCGATTGTATAAAATGGGTATATTTTTCTTTCGCGTTGCCATCGAAACAACCTGAAATGTGGACAACTTTGGGTGTTGGAAAATGATTTTTGAAAAACCTTGAAGTAGGTCTTGATAAGGTTATAATAATGCAGCCGTGGGACATTAGCTCAGCTGGGAGAGCGCCTCGTTCGCAACGAGGAGGTCGGCAGTTCGATCCTGCTATGTTCCACCATT
>ONWJ01000061.1 GCA_900321535.1 uncultured Erysipelotrichaceae bacterium | reverse complement strand
TTATTCTCTTCCATTGGGTTATTCCTTTCCTTGGACGCTGGTGATAAGTGCGCCATCTTTCATTCTGACCTTCAGTTGATCGCCAACTTGCAGTTGGCTGGTTGAAGTAACGACATGTCCCTTCTTATCTTCTACCATGGAGTAGCCACGATTCAAGACGTTTCTAGGGTGAATCGCTTCTAGCCTTCCTGAAAGATTCGATAGATTCGTTCTTTTTGTCTCTAATAGATGGGAGATGATCATTGATAGACGCTTGCCCTGTTCTTCTAGCCGTGTCTTCTTTTCCTGATAGATGGTTTCAGGATGAAGGAAGAAGCTGCGGTTGGAGAGCATCTTCAAGTTGTCCTGAAGGTTTCTGATTTTCCTATTGATCGAAACATTCATCGTCTCAAGGTCTTCATCAAGTTCATAACGGATGTCATCGATGAGCGGAACCGCTGCAACCGCGGCTGCTGTTGGGGTAGAAACACGCATATCTGCGACGAGGTCGATTAATGTCACGTCGACTTCGTGCCCTACCGCGGCGATAACCGGGCATTTTGAGGTCGCGACTGCGCGAACAAGCGCTTCATCGTTGAAGGCGCCTAAATCCTCGCTGGAACCGCCGCCGCGGGCGAGGATTAACGTATCAAGCGGAAGTTCCTGGGCCTTATAGAAGGCTTCTAATAAGGCTTTTGGGGCTTCTTGGCCTTGTACAAGGCTTGGGAAGACATGGAGTTTGACGATGGGGTATCTACGGAGCAAATTGACTTCGATATCACGCAACCCGGCGCTGCCTCTACCGGCGATAACCCCGATATGTTCTGGATATTTCTTTAATGGACGCTTTCTTTCTGGGTCGAAGAGTCCTTCTTTTTGCAGTTTCTCGGCTAATTGACGGAGTTTCAGAAGCGCTTCCCCCTGCCCATATCGTTCCACCCGATCAATAGAAAGCGAATAGGAGCCTCTAGGCGGATAGACATTCATCCTGCCATGGACGAGGACTTCATCCCCGTCTTTGGGCATGAAATCGAGGCCATGAACATAAGAAGCCCACATCACCGCGGATATCACCGCGTTTTTATCTTTCAAAGAGAAATAAGCGTGGCCAGAGGAATAAACCTTGAAATTAGAGATCTCACCATGAAGGACAATCGAAAGAAAACGAGGGTCGCCTTCTAGGGTCCTTTTGATCATATCCGTTAATTCCGAGACGCTGAGCGCCTCATTGGGTTGATTCATGGCCTTACCAAAACCTTATCGAGTATCGCGTTGACAAAACGGAAGTCTTTATCGCCGAGGAAGTCTTTGGATAATCTCACCGCGATGTTGATGACCACGGCGCGATCGACTTCTGGGTCGATGTAGAAGAAATGGACGTAAGAAAGCAATAAAATCGCCTGCTCGACGCGGTTAAGGCGATCAAAGGTCCAATTTCTCATATGTTTGGTGAAAATCTCGATGATCTCTTGCTGATGCTTTAAAGAAAAGATCACCGCGGCTTTCACGAAATAATCGCATTCTTCATAAGGAAGTTCCATGAGGGAGGAAACAATGTCCTCAACATTGACCAAGCGGCCCATCTGCTGATAGGTCAGCGCGTCGTAAATGGCCGTCATAGCGACTTTTTGCAGCGCGTTACGGCTCAGCTCGACCTTGTTTTCCTCAAGTATTTCTTCCATAGAACAATCAACTCCTAAAAAGGCGTGCTTATATTAGCACACCTTTTGCGCACTCGCGTATAGATTTCTACTTCTTCTGGAGAAAGGCGTTGGCCTGGAAATAGAAGATGTTTGCAAAAACAGCAGCCACCACGAACGCTAGATGCAACACCAAAGATAAGATCCAGACAATCCAGTTAACGCTTCCCATCAAGAAGAAAAGCCAGATGAAATCGATGGCTTGGATTCCAATCGCGATTTCTAGGCACCACAACTTGCCTTTCACGCCGAAGACAACCGCGGCAACCGTAATGGCAAGGGCCCCTACTGAGATCACCGAGTTCCAGATGATGCTATTGGGCCAATAAAGGGTGATGAACATCGAAAAGGACATGCGCAAAGCATCGCCTAGATTAAACGAAAACGTCGATAACACCAAGACAAAGGCGCTCACCAAAGGGTGAAGCATCAAGGTGAATGCCGTTTTCTGATAGGAAATGAGCTTGCGCTCGAATTGGGCGGTATAGACTTCGGCTTTTTTGCTCATGGTCAGATCGCTTCGACGCGGGCGATGCGGATGGAAACCTCATAGGCGAGGTTCTCACACATCATCAAAATGGAATCAGCGACTTCTTTCTGGATGCCTTTGGCAATCTCAGAAGCATTGGAGCCTTCTTTGACCACAACTTCAATCTTGATGGTCGCTTTGCCGTCTTTAGAAAGCGCGACTTTCACGCCGCTAGGAAGGGTGAAGAGTTCAGAAAGAGGAGAATCCTTCTTCTTTTTCTTTTTCTCTTGCTTGGGAGAGAAGACTCTCGCGCCAGGGACTTTAGAGACCGCGCTTAAAGCGATGGAACGGATCGCATTACGCGAAATGCCCATCTCTCCTAAGCGGTTGTAATTGGTGATTCCGATATAATCCATGGCAATATTCTACTTGCTTGCAAGTAAGAGTTCAATCTTGGCCGCGATGCTGTCTTTATCGAAGCCAAAATGCTTGAGAACATCTTTGGCGGGGCCAGAAGCGCCGAATTCATCGATGCCGATGTTATGTCTAGCAAACGCTCTCCAACCAAACGTCGATAGCATCTCGATGGAGACGCGTCTTTCATATGGGAGATGGAGGACTTCGTTTTGATAGGATTGCTCTTGTTCCAAGAAGCGTTTCCAAGAAGGCATGGAGACGACATCGCAATAGATGCCCTTCTCTTCCAACAATTTGGAAGCATCGATAGCTAAGCTCACCTCAGAACCGGTAGCAATCAAGGTCGCATCGGCTTTTTTGGATGGCTGATAAACGATATAAGCGCCTTTTTTGACCTGCTCTGGATCGCTATTATCTAAGGTTGGGAGGTTCTGCCTAGAAAGAATCAATGCAGTCGGCCCGTTACGGTATTGGGCGGCGCAGAGATAAGCGCCGTAGGTTTCTTTCGCATCAGCTGGGCGGATGACATCGATTCCAGGCATGGAACGAAGCGCGGCAAGCTGCTCGATTGGCTCATGGGTCGGTCCATCTTCCCCAACCGCGATGGAATCGTGGGTGAAGAGGTATAAAACCGGGAGATGCTCTAAGCAAGCCATGCGGATCGCGGATTTCATGTAATCGGAGAAGATCAAGAAGCAAGAGACATATGGGAGGACGCCGCCATGAAGCGCCATGCCATTCGCGGCGCCAGCCATCGCGAATTCGCGGATGCCCCAATGGACATCGCGTCCAGATGGATTCTCGGCGGTGAACATCTCAATGCCTTTGATATTGGTTTTGGTGCTGCCGGCGACGTCTGCGCTGCCACCCATCGTGAATGGGATGGAAGTCGCAAAGGCGCTGAGCACCTTGCCAGAACTTGCCCTAGAGGCTTCGCTAGCCCCAAATTCAGGCATCGCAGGGATGTATTTATCGAGATTTCCTTCGAAGGAATCGAGGAATTGCTGATAGGCCTCTGGATGGAAGGAACGATATTCCTCAACCGCTTTTTGATAGGCCAAATAGGCTTCATGTCCACGTTTTGCAAACGAGTTCTTGAAGTCTTCATAAACTTCAGGGGCGATATCCCATGGGGCGCGAGTATAGCCATATTGGGATTTCGCGTAGTTGCCGTCTTCTTCTCCAAGCGGCTCGCCGTGCGTCTTATGATCGCCTTGGAACTTCGATCCGAAACCGATGACGGTATGGACGATGATAAGGGTTGGGTAAGTCGTCGAGGCCTTGGCTTTTTCGATCGCATTGGAGATTGCGGCCGCGTCATTGCCGTTTTTGACTTCCAAAACGTTCCAATTGCTGGCCAAGAAGCGGAGTTTGACGTTCTCAGAAAGCGAATCGGAGGTCGGTCCATCCAACGTGGAGCCGTTTTCGTCATAGATGAGGATCAATTTGTTGAGTTCATAATGTCCGGCTAAGGAGATGGCTTCCTGAGAAAGCCCTTCTTCTAAGCAGCCATCGCCGCAAAGGCAATAGGTGTAATGGCTCATGATCTTGTCGCCATCTTCATATTGGGCGGAGATGGCTTTTTCGGCCATCGCCATGCCGACAGCTTGGGAAATGCCTTGGCCTAATGGGCCAGAAGTCGCATCGATCCCAGGGGCGTGGCCGAATTCTGGGTGGCCTGCGGTCCTTGAGCCAAGCTGGCGATAGGTCTTGAGGTCATCTAAGGATAGGTCATAACCCGCTAAATGGAGGGTGCTATAAAGCAAAGCCGAGGAATGGCCAGCAGAAAGCACGAAGCGATCGCGGTTCACCCACTCAGGATGCTTTGGATCAGACACCAGATGATCATGGAAAAGGGCATAGACAATCGGGGCGGCGTCAAGAGCCATGCCAGGGTGTCCGGAATTGGCCTTGTTAATCATGTCAATGACCATGGCGCGCATGGTTGAAATGGATAACTCAACGTGTCCAAGCTTTCTTTTCTTGATGGGATTCATCTTTATTCTCCTAGTATTTGTTTAGTAGATATTTAGTTATATTAATATACTTCGTATATTATTCTTCTTCTCCGAGGTAGATATTGAGCGGTTCCAATTGATCTTTTGTAACCGGCTGAGGTGCCCTGGAGGTTGGATCGGAAGCCTGTAAATTCTTTGGGAATGCGATGACATCGCGGATGTTATCGGTGCCGCAGAGAATCATGGTAAGACGCTCGAGTCCATAGGCCATTCCACCATGAGGAGGCGCGCCATAACGGAACGCAT